>JAEZFY010000256.1 GCA_023417265.1 Actinomycetes bacterium
CCATTACGTCGGGACGAGAGGATTCGAACCTCCGACCCCCAGTCCCCCAGACTGGTGCGCTAACCAGGCTGCGCCACGTCCCGTATTCGTGTGTTGCGGGTCGCAACTCTACCTAGAGAATCCCGAACAGTTGCACGAAGCGCCAGCCGAGGTAGACGATCACCATCGCCACGAGCAGCTTGAAGTGCCACGGCGTCGACTCGTCGGCCGGGTCGTCGGCGTGCGGCGCGTGGCTGGCGACGTCCTCGCCGCACTTCGGGCACTTGCCCTCGACGGTGAGCGCGGTCGGCGCCCAATACTGCTCACACGGTTCGCAGAACGGCATCGCCAGGCTCAGTCGGTGCGCTTGCGGATCTTCAGCTTGAGCGGCACCGAGCCGAACCCGAACGCCTCGCGGATCTTGCGTTCGAGGTAGCGCACGTAGTGTTGCGGCAGCTCACGGTTGACGAACAGCGTGAACGTCGGCGGGTCGGTGGCGCCCTGCACGGCGTACAACACCTTCGCTCCGCCACCGGCCGGCTGCGCCTGCTGGGCCGCGGCGATGACCTTGTTGACGTCGCGGGTGGGCACCCGGCGGTGGTACTGCATCACCGCTTCGGCGAGCTGCGGACGCAGCTTGTGCACGCCCTTGCCCGTGAGGGCCGAGATCTTCAGCACCGGAACGTCGCCGAGGAACTGCAGCTTCTGGCGTACCCGAGTCTCGACGTCGACGCGGCGCTCGGCTTGATGCTCGAGCAGCTCCCACTTGTTGAGCAGGACGACGATCGGGCAGCCGGCGGCGTCGACCCGCTCGGCGAGCCGTTGATCCTGCCCGGTGACGCCCTCGGTGGCGTCGATGATGAACAAGGCGATGTCGGCGTCGTCGATCGCCCGCAGGGCACGGACCATCGAGTAGTACTCGGCCGAGTCGTCGATCCGCGAGCGCCGGCGCATGCCGGCCGTGTCGACGAACACGATCGGACCGTCTTCGGTTTCGACGAGCGTGTCGATCGCGTCGCGGGTGGTGCCGGCCATGTCGTGGACCACGGCACGGTCCTCGCCGACGAGCCGGTTGAAGAGCGTCGACTTGCCGACGTTCGGGCGGCCCACGATCGCCACTCGCGGCGGGGCGGCGCTGGTGGGATCCCAGGTGCCGACGTGCTCGGCGGGTGTGGCGTCGTCGGCGTCGTCGGGCGGCACGACCGCCTTGTCGCCGAGCCGTTCGAGCACGACGTCGAGCAGGTCACCGGCACGGCGGCCGTGGAGCGCGCTGACGGGCACAGCGTCGCCGAGGCCGAGCCCGAGGAACTGCCACAGGTCGTCCTCGCGGCGGTTGCTGTCGGCCTTGTTGGCGACGACGAGCACCGGCACGTCGAGCCGGCGCAGCCAGTCGGCGATCGACTCGTCGAGATCGATCACGCCCACCGCGGCGTCGACGGTGAACAGCACGAGGTCGGCTTCCTTGACGGCGGCCTCGACCTGACGGCTGACCTTGTCGCTGAGGTTCGGGTCGTCGCGGTCGGAACCCTTCGGCATCCAACCGCCGGTGTCGATGATGCGGAACGGCACGCCGAGCCACTCGGCTTCGAGTTCCTTGCGGTCGCGGGTGACCCCGGGACGGTCTTCGACGATCGCGGCCTGCTCGCCGATGATGCGGTTGAACAGGGTCGACTTGCCGACGTTGGGCCTGCCGACGATGACAACAGTGGGGAGTTCGGTCATGCGAGGGCCTTCCGGAGGGCCACCCCGTCGGTGGCAATGACGTCGACGGGCCGCGGCAGGTCGGCGACGGTGAGCCCGTCGAGGAACCGGCCGTCGTCGGAGAGGCACACGTCGGGGAGCAGGTAGCGGTGGCCGGCGGGTTCGGCGGCGAGCACACGCGACAGGTCGGCGCCGGTCATCAGCCCCGTGACACCGGTGTTGCCACCGAAATACTCGTTGACGACCGGGATCACGCGGACGTCGCGGCGGCCGAGCGTGTCGACGAGTGGGCGCAGCACCCGGGCGCCGAACTCGCCGGTGAGGATCGCCACCGGCGTGCCCTCGGCCGGGTCTGGGCTGGCGGGCTGCGGGGGGCGGCGCGTGAGGGTGACCGGCTGGGCGAAGCCGGTGTAGGCGGCCGGGTTGGGTGGCAGCGGTGCGGCGTCGACGACGGCGAAGAAGCCGCGGCGCACACCCGTGACGCCGTCGGCCGTGCCGAGGAACTCGGCCTCGAACGTGCGCGCCATGCCGATTCCGTCCTCGTGCATCGGGAAGCCCTCGTACGCCTCGGCCGGCGGGAACGCGCGGCCGGCCATCAGGTAGTACTCGTCGGCGGCGTGCACCATCCGCCGGCCGAGCACCGCCAGGAAGCGGGCCTGCCACTCGTCGACGCGGTCGAGCACGTGGTTGGCTTCGGCTTCGGTGTGCAGGCGCATGGCCGGTTCGGTGTTGAAGCGCGACAGGCCGAGCGGCACCAGTGCCACCGACGCCAGGTCGGGGAAACGGTCGAGTACGCCGGCGAGGGTGTCGTCGAGCACGTCGACTCCGTCACCGTCGACGAGGTTGATCCCCGGGCAGACGACGATCTGACCACGCACCTCGATGCCGTGGTCGAGTAGGGCCCGCAACCAGCGCAAGCTCATCGAGCCGCGCGGGTTGCGCAGCATGCGGTTGCGCACGGCGTGGTCGGTGGCGTGGATCGACACGTGCAGCGGGGAGAGACCCTCGGTGATCACGCGCTCGAGGTCGGCCTCGGTGAACCGCGTGAGCGTCGTGAAGTTCCCGTACAGGAAGCTCAGGCGATAGTCGTCGTCTTTCAGGTACAGGCTCCGGCGCATGCCTTTGGGGAGCTGATAGATGAAGCAGAACTCGCAGTGGTTGTCGCATGTGCGCACCCGGTCGAACACCGCCGACTGGACCTCGACGCCGAGCGGTTCGCCCGCCCGCTTGGGCACCTCGAGGTCGAACAACTCGACGTCGTTGAGCTCGTTGCGGCGGCGCACGTCGAGCTGCACGTCGGCCTCGTCGGTGAACACGCGCCACTCGATCAGGTCGCGCGGCACGACACCATCGACCCGGGCGATCTCGTCGCCGGGGCGCAAACCGGCGCGAGCAGCCGGCGAACCGGGAGCGACGGCGACCGCGACGATCGTTGACGAGGAGGCGGACATAGGGCTTGCCCAGGCTACCGGTGGCCCTCCCGGGTACCCTGAGACCCGCCTATGACCGTTGCCACGAGCACCCGAGTCGAGCGCGTCCTGCTCGCCGAACCACGCGGCTTCTGTGCCGGCGTCGAGATGGCGATCAAGGCGTTGGCGTGGATGGTGCGCACGTTCGAGCCGCCGGTGTACTGCTACCACGAGATCGTCCACAACAAGGTGGTCGTCGACCGTTTCGTCCGCCAGGGCGTGGTGTTCGTCGACGACATCGCCGACGTGCCGCCGGGGCGCCCGATCATGCTCTCGGCTCACGGCTCGGCCCCCGAGGTGGTGGCGGCCGCGCGGGCGCGTGGGAGCTTCGTCGTCGACTCGGTGTGCCCGCTCGTCACCAAGGTCCATCACGAGGTCAAGGTCCGCGCCGGCAAGGGCTACCGCATCGTCTACGTCGGCCACGAGGGCCACGAGGAGGCCGTCGGCACGATGGCCGTCGCCCCCGACTCGATCACACGCGTGGAAACCACCGCCGAGGTCGACGCCCTCCCGGCGTTCGCCGAACCGGTGGCCCTGCTCGCCCAGACGACGCTGTCGCACCGCGATTGGGAAGGCGTCGCCGTGCGCGTCCGCGAACGCTTCCCCGACGTGTGGACACCGGGCCGCAGCGACTTGTGCTTCGCGACGACGAACCGGCAAGCCTCGCTGCTGTCGATCGCCGAGCGCTGCGACGCGATCGTGGTCATCGGCTCGTCGAACTCGTCGAACACGCGGGCCCTCGAACGGCTCGCCCGCGAGGGCGGCTGCGAACGGGTCTACCGCATCAACGGCGCCGCCGAGCTGCCCGACGACCTGACCGGGGTGGTCGGCGTCACCGCGGGCGCGTCGGCGCCCGAGGAGCTCGTCGAACGGGTGCTCGCCCGACTCGACCCGGTACACGGCGTCGAGGTGGTGCGGATCACCGACGAAGACGAGTACTTCCCGCCGCCGCGCAACATCCGCGACCTGCAGACCTCGATCGAGGCGGCCGCCACGGCACTGCTCGGCGGGGCGCTGCTCGAACGCCCGATGATGGAAGACCGCAACCTGCCCGCCAGCGACGTGCTCGCCGCGCTGGCCGACTGACCGGGGGACGTTCCGATGCTGGCACCCAACACCGACATGATCCGGCTGTTCCTGCACGTCCTCGCGGCCACGGTGTGGGTGGGCGGACAAATCGCCTTGGCCGGTGTCGTGCCCGTCCTGCGCAGCCGTGGGCTCGACATGGCCGTGCGCATCGCCGCCCAGGCCTACGCCCGCGTCGCCTGGCCGGCGTTCGGGGTGCTCGTGCTCACCGGGGTGTGGAACCTCGCCGCGGTCGACGTCACCGACACCACGGCGCCGTACCAGCAGACGCTGTTCGTCAAGCTCATGTTCGTCGCCCTCAGCGGGGCCGGCGCCGCCGTGCACCAGGCCGGGCGATCCAAGGCCGCGCTGGCGATCGGCGGCGCACTCGGGCTGCTGGGTGCGCTGGCGGCGATGTTCTCGGGCTACCTGCTCACGGCCGGCTCGTGAGGATCGCTGCGTGCGTCCTCGTGGCGCTCGCCGCAGTTGCCTGCAGCGGTGACGACGCCACGCCGGGCCCGGCGTCCGCCGCCCCGGCCCCGGCCGGAAGCGTCGCCGCCACGGTGCCCGGCCCCGACTCACGCTTTTGCGAGGGCGTGGCCACGATCGCGGCCAGCCTCGACGGGGCGTCACCGCCCGACGACGTACCCGGGTTCCTCGCCGAGTCGTACCGCGAGCTGATCGCCGTCGCCCCGTTCGAACTGGTGCCCGACCTGGAGGCGCTGGTGGGGGCGCTCGACGGGCAGTCCGCCGCCGACGCCACGGCCCCATCGTCGCCGCCGGCCGACGCGGCGTCCGATCAATCGCCGGTCACCGTCGTGGTGGTGACGCCCGGCGAGCGGGTGGCCCAGTACGTCGCCGAGAACTGCGGCCGCGTCGACGCCAATCCCGGGCCGCCGGCGACGCCCCCTGCGGGCGGCTTCGACACCGTTCCGGGCGCCTGAACCACGGGGGTGCCGGCGGGTGCCGGGAGTCGCTTCGGTTCGCGGCGGGTCGCCTCGTTACGGTGCGGCCCATGTTTCCAGGCGAGTTCGTCGCAACCCACGGTTCCAAGCCCGCCGTCGTCATGGCCGATACCGGCTGGACACAGACCTACGCCGAGCTTGATGCGGCCGCCAACCAGCTCAGCCGTGTGCTCCGCGCCGCCGGTCTGCAGCCCGGCGACCACATCGCCCTGTGCCTCGAGAACCATCCCCGCTACCTCGAAATCCTGTGGGGCTGCGAGTACGCCGGGTTGATCTACACGGCGATCTCGACCCGCCTGACCACCGACGAGCTGGTCTACATCGTCAACGACTGCGGGGCCCGGGCCTACATCACGTCGGCCAACAAGGCCGGCCAGGCGGCCGAACTGCTCGACGGCACGCCCGGCGTCGAGCTGCGGCTGATGCTCGACGGCACGATCGACGGCTACGACAGCTACGAGGAGGCGCTCGCCGGCCACCCGGGCACGCCGCTCGAAGGGCGCCTCGCCGGGGCCGACATGCTGTACTCGTCGGGCACCACCGGGCGCCCCAAGGGCGTCCTGCCGACGTTCAACCCGACCCCACTCGAAGAGCGCGGGATGGGCGTGCGCGGCCTGTTGCTGCTGCTGTTCGGGATGACCGACGAGAAGGTCTACCTCTCCCCCGCCCCGCTGTATCACGCCGCCCCGTTGCGCTTCTCGATGTCGTCGCTGTCGATCGGCGCGACTGTGGTCGTGATGACCCGCTTCGATCCCGAGGAGTACCTGGCGAACGTCGAGCGCTTCCGCGCCACGCACACGCAGGTGGTGCCGACGATGTTCGTGCGACTCCTCAAGCTCCCCGCCGACGTGCGGGCGAGGTACGACGTCGGCTCGCTCGAGACCGTGATCCACGCCGCGGCCCCCTGCCCGGTCGAGGTCAAGCAGGCGATGATCGAGTGGTGGGGCCCGGTGATCCACGAGTACTACGCCGGAACGGAGGGCAACGGCTTCGTCTACTGCAACAGCGAGATGTGGTTGGCCCACCCTGGCACGGTCGGCATGCCGATCAACTGCACGGTGCACATCGTCGGCGACGACGGGGCCGAGCTCCCGGTCGGCGAGCAGGGCACCGTGTACTTCGAGGGCGGCACCTCGTTCGAGTACCACAACGACCCCGACAAGACTGCCGCCTCGCGCCACCCACAGGGCTGGTCGACGCTCGGCGACATCGGCTACCTCGACGCCGACAACTTCTTGTACCTCACCGACCGCAAGGCGTACATGATCATCACCGGCGGCGTGAACGTGTACCCCCAAGAAGCCGAGAACGTGCTGACGATGCACCCCGCGGTGGCCGACGTGGCCGTGTTCGGTGTGCCCAACGCCGACTTCGGTGAGGAGGTCAAGGCCGTCGTGCAGCCGGTCGAGATGCCGGCAGACGCCGCCGCCGCCGCCGCACTGGCGGGCGAACTGATCGCCTATTGCCGCAGCAAGCTGGCGGACGTGAAGTGCCCGCGTTCGGTCGACTTCCGCCCTGAGCTGCCCCGGCACCCGACCGGCAAGCTGTACAAGCGTCTCTTGAAAGACGAGTACTGGGGCGCTGCCGGCCGGGCGATCTGACCGATCCGGTCAGCCGATCTGGCTGTCTTCGATGTAGGTGCCGTCGGGCGCCACGTGGCGCTCGTAGTGCGCCCGCGTCGGGCGCGACGACCACCACGCCGCCGACGACATCAAGCCGATCAGCAACGACACCGCACCGGCGCCCATCAAGATCCATCCGAGGGCGACCAAGTCGACGCCTTCGGCCTCGCGCTCGATCGCGAACGTGACGATCGCGCCGACCACCAACAAGAACACCCCAAGCACAGCGAACACGGTTTGATCCTCTCTGTGCACGGCCCATCCGTGCGTGCCGCGACCGTTTCCCCGCGGCGCGCACCCCAAACCTGCACCGTTTGTAGCGTGCCGGAGTGCATCCGTATCTCGACTGGCCGGGCCCGCTCGCCTTCGCCCACCGCGGCGGCGCCTCCGACAACCCGGAGAACACGCTGCCCGCGTTCCGCCACGCCGTCGATCTCGGCTACACGTACCTCGAGACCGACGTCCACGCCACCACCGACGGCACGCTGCTGGCGTTCCACGACGCCGACCTGCTGCGCACGTGCGACCGGCCGGGACGGATCGACACGCTCCCCTGGCGTGAGGTGCGCCATGCCCGCGTGGCCGGCACCGAGCCGATCCCGCTGATCGAAGACCTGCTCGACGAGTTCCCCGACGCCCGCTTCAACATCGACTGCAAGGCCGACTCGGGGGTTGTGCCGCTCGTGCGCTTGCTGCGGCGCCGCCCCGAACTGCTCGACCGGGTCCTGATCGGCGGCTTCTCCGACGCCCGCCTGCGCCGCATTCGCCGCTCGGTCGGGGAACGGCTGTGCACCAGCTTCGGCCCGCAACAGGTCGCCGCCCTGGCCATCGGCGGGCGCCTGCCCGGCCCACCTGCGCGCCGCGGCCATGCCGCCCAGGTGCCTCCGGGGCGTGGCCGGGTGCCGCTCGTCACCGACCGGTTCGTGCGTCGGGCCCACGCGCTCGGGCTGCACGTGCACGTGTGGACGATCGACGATCCGGCCACGATGCACGCCCTGCTCGACCTGGGCGTCGACGGGATCATGACCGACACGCCTGCGGTGCTGAAGGACGTCATGTGCCAACGTGGCGTCTGGCATGAGTAATCCGAACCTCGTCGAGATCCCTCCGCAGTTCTCCGCCACGGGCACGGGTGGCATCGTCGCCAGCGCCGACCAGGCGGCCACCGAGGCCGGCCAGGAGATCCTCCGCCGCGGTGGCAACGCCGTCGACGCGGCGATCGCCACCAACGCCGCGATGGCCGTCGTCGGTCCGCACCTGTGCGGCATTGGCGGCGATCTGCTCGCGCTCGTGCACGCCGACGGCGAGGTGTTCTGTCTCAACGCCAGCGGCCGCGCCGGCTCGGGCGCCTCCGCCGACGCGCTGCGCGACGAGGGCCACACGGCGATGCCGTTCCGCCACGACGTCCGCACCGTCACCGTGCCCGGCTGCATCGACGGGTGGGTTGCCCTGCACGCCCGCTTCGGCAGCCTCCCGCTGGCCGACCTGCTCGCCCCGGCTACCGCGCTCGCCGCCGACGGGTTCGCCGCCAGCCCGCTCCTCACCCACTCGATCCGCAACGTCGACGACGCCGGGCGGCGCAATCTGGCGGTGCTGGCCGACCAGGCGACCGCCCCTGGTGCCACGGTGCGGCTCCCCGGGGTGGCCCGCACGCTGGCCGCGATCGGCAGCGACGGGCGCGCCGCGTTCTACGAGGGCGAGTTCGGGGCCGGCCTGCGCGAGCTCGGCGGGGGCGTGTTCACGGCCGACGACCTGGCCCGCCCGCAGGCCGACTGGGTCACGGCACTGAGCACCGATGCGTTCGGCGTGCGCCTGCACACGGTGCCACCCAACTCGCAGGGCTACCTCACGCTGGCCGCCGCCCGGCTGGCGACCGCGCTTGGGCTCCCTGACGACCCCGACGACCCGCGCTGGGCGCACGTCCTCGTCGAATGCGCCAAGCTCGCCGGCTACGACCGCCTCGACGTGCTCGCCGAAGGTGCCGATGGCGACGCCCTCCTGGCAGCGATCGACGGACGCATCGACCGGATCGACGCCGAGCGGGCGAGCGGCCGCTCCACCGCCACTCACGACGGCGACACCACCTATCTGTGCACGGTCGACGGTGCCGGAATGGGCGTGTCGCTGATCCAGTCGAACGCCTCCGGCTTCGGCTCGTGGCTCGCCGAGCCGAACACCGGCATCAACATCCACAACCGGGGGCTCGGGTTCTCGTTGCGGCCGGGCCACCCCGCCGAGCTCGGGCCCGGGCGGCGGCCCCCGCACACGCTGTCCCCGGCCATGGCCACCCGTGGCGGGGCGGAGCGGCTGGCCGCCGTGTTCGGCACGATGGGCGGCGACGCGCAACCGCAGGTACTGCTGCAGATCGCGGCGCGTCTGTTCCACCACGGCCACGTGCCGGCGGCGGCGATCCCTGCCGCGCGGTGGGCGCTCACCGGCGGCGACTCGGGGTTCGACACGTGGTCGCCGGACGCCGCCGGACCCGACGCCGAGCGCGTCTCGGTCAATATCGAGGGTCACGCCCCGGCCGCCTGGGACGCCGACCTGGCCGCCCGCGGCCACCGCGTCGCCCGGGTCGGCCGTTACGACTCCGGCTTCGGCCACGCGCACGCGATCACGGTCGACGTCGACGGCACCCGCCACGGCGCGGCCGACCCGCGCACGGTCGTCGGGGCCTGCGGCACCGCCTGACGACGCGCTGGTCGGTCGACCGGCCAGCCTGAGTCAATTCTCCGTCAAGAGTTCGCTTGAACGCGTCAAGTTGAGGCACCCGCGGCCGATGAGTCCCCGGCATCTCTCGGTGCCGCTCCGGCCACCCGGCCGGAGACCGGGACGACGACAGGAGCGCGATGCGCGAACGAACGCACGGCCGAGCGCCACGGGCGAGCTCGCCGACCGCGCCCGACCGCGGCTACACGCTCGTCGAGATCGTGATCACGATCGCCCTGCTCGGTGTGCTCGTGCTGGCGATTCTGAACGCGGTCATCACGGGGGTGAAGGCCAGCGCCACCAGCCATCAGGCCGCCCGCGTGGAGACCGCGATCGTCAACGCTGCCGACCGCCTCAACCGCGCACCCAAGCGCTGCAACTACACCATGTACGCCCAGGCGGCGGTGCTCAGCGAAGGCTGGGAGGCATCCCAGGCCAGTGTCCGGATGCAGTACTGGGTGCCCGGCGCGACGTCCCGGGACAACGGCCGGTGGGAGCCGGCCTCCCCCGCCCCGGCCTCGGTCGGTAGCGGCTGCGGGGCGAGCACCCGCCCGCCCGACCTGATCGTGCAAAAGCTGACCGTGACCATCACCAGCCCGAGCGGTTCCGTAACCCGACAGATCGAGGTGATCAAGTCCGATGTCTGAGACCTCCGCCACGCGCGCGTCACGACGCCGCGACGCAGGCATGACCCTGCCCGAACTGCTGATCGCGGTCACCGTGTCGGCACTGATCGCCGGCGTGCTGGCGACGTCGATCATCGTCACCCTGCGCCAGCAGGACAACACCGAGGGTCGACTCAACGTCGCCCGCGCCGAGCAGATGGTGAGCATGTGGATGCCCGCCGACCTGGCCTCGGCCGAAGCCGTCGACACCAGCCCCGAAGCGACCCCGTGCGGCAGCCCCACCTGCGGTGGCGTCTACCTCGGCGACGGCTCCAACGTGCTCATGCTCGAATGGACCGAGGTCGGGGAAGGCGAGGCGACCTGCCCGCCCGAGGGCATGTCGAACTGCACGGTCACCCGGGTGACCTACAATTTCTATCCGGCGGCCGACGGGCAGCTGTACGAGCTGCGCCGCGTCGAATGCACCACCCACGACCTCGTCAACTGGTCGTGTGACGCCCAGGTGATCCTCCGCGAGCTGCCCGGGCCCCCCGGCGGCGAAGCGTTCGTGGCCGGCGTGGCCGAGGGCTCGGCGAACTGCGCGGCCCGGCTCGCCGACAACCTGCAGCCCGACTGCACCCGCCCCATCTGGGTGATCGTCGTCAGCGAACCGCTCGACCCGTGCGCTGGGCTCACCGGCGCCGAGTTCACGGCCTGCGTCGGTACCGAATCGGGCGGCACCACCAAGGACGCCAACCGGGTCGTCGTGTCGATCAACGGCGGCGGCGACGGCGCCGGGTCCGGCGGCGGCGTCAACCAGATCAGCATCACCGCCGGCGGGACCGCGCGGCAGACCATCACGGCCGACAGCATGACCGGTGCACCGAGCTTCCTCGAGGCGCACAGCCGCTGTGGCGGGCCGTTGACGTTGATCATCGACCAGTCGGGCTCGATCCCGAGCTACGCCCACCCCCGGGTGCGCGCGGCCGCGGTCGAGTTCGTCCGGTTGTTGCGTGGCACCCCGGTCGACATCCAGGTGATCGAGTTCGACACGACCGCCAACTCGCTCGGGGACGGCCAATCGGCCAACCCCGAACCCGGCTGGCACGAGTACTTCGAGATGACCGAGGAAGCCGACTGGACGCGCCTCGAGCAACTCCTCAACGGGATGGCGTTCGGCGGCGGTACGAACTGGGAAGACGCCCTCTTCCACACGTTCTACAACCCCGACGGCACCACCCCGCAGATCGTCCCCGAGACCGTGGTGTTCTTCACCGACGGCGTGCCGACCTACAGCCGCCAGTCGCACCGGCGTAGCCCCGGCATCGCCGCCCAGGCCCCGCTCTACGACGGGAGCCTGTGGCAGACGTGGACCGGATCGTCGTGGCAGAACGGCGAGACCGGCTCGGCGTACAACCAGGGGGCCTTCCAGCGCGCCGACAACATCGCCGCCCGGGTCCGCGCCGAGCAGGCCGGCTACGTGCGCCTGATCGGCGTCGGCATCGGCGGCATCAGCGACTACGTGCGCTGGCTCTCGAACCCCGGTGCCGGATACAAGACGATCTGGGAGCGCGGTTACGGCCGCTACCAGCAAGGCTCCCCCGAATACTCGAGCCGCGTCAATTTCCAGCAGGCCACTCGGTTCCGGACGAGCCTGGACACCGAGAAGGCAACCTCGTTCCAGACCAACCTCGACTTCGAGCGGACTGTGTTCCAGACCAACCTCGACTTCGAGAAGCGGACGTATTGGGGCTTGGGTCCTTGGACCGATACCGATGCGGCCGACTACTACGCCAACTCGAGCAGCAGCACGTACCGGATCCACACGGATTCGCGGCCGTGGGTCGACGTCAGCGACGCCATCTACAACGCGCGGAGGAGCAGCGCGCCGAGTAACTTCCGCGCCAGCTGGACGGACACGACGGCGGCGGACTACTACGCCAACTCGAGCGACAGCGACTATCGAATCGCCACGCCAGCCCGCAGCTCGTGGTCGAACCTGTCCGAGACGCTCTACGACGCCCATCACGCGACGTCGCCGGCCAACTTCTCGGTCGTGGCCAGTTCGTTCGCGGACGTGTCGCAGTCGACGTACTTCGCCAACCGGCACATCTCCCCGAACAAGTGGCGGATCGGTCCTGCCTCCTCGACGCAACGGGGTTGGTCGAACATCACGTCGGCCGAGTATGACGCCCACCGGTCGCTGGATCCGTCACGATTCCAGGCCGATACCTGGGTCGCCGCCACGCCGACGGAGTACTACACGGGCCAGCCGCTCGCTCCCCAAAGGTGGCAGATCAACGGCACGCGCGACTGGTACCTCGTCACCGAAGCGGAATACAACGCGTACCACGGCACCGACACGACGGTGAACTGGCGGCCGGGGACGACGTGGACGTGGGTGTCCAAGGTCGCCTACGACGCCGGCGTGCTGACGAACCCAAGCGGCTTCAAGGACACCGGGTCGAAGACGTACATGTCGGCCGCGGTCGCCCCGGACTTCGAAGTGGTGTCGTCGGGAAGCTCGACCAATCCCCAGCAGTACCGACAGCGCCGGATCTACCCGGCGACCGGGCCTTACGAAGGCATTGAGGCCCGGCAATTCAGCGACAAGCAGGGCAAGGAGATCCTCGCCCGGTTGATCGCCGCCGACAGCGTCGGCACCCCATATCTCGAGAATGCCGACGAGGACGGCAGCGACAACTCCGAGATCGCCAACATGTTCGTCATCCCCGGCAACGACGACGCCGCGTGGGCCAAGCTGACGCCGGCGATGAAAGCCATCGCGCTCGGCGAGTGTGGCGGCACGCTGACCTTGTCGACCAAGACCTCCGCTGGGACGGCTGTATCGGCCCCCTTCACCTACGAGAACTCGGCGGTGTTCCGCGCCGATGGTTCGGCGGTTACCCCGTTCCAGCCGAACGTCGTCACCACCAACGCCCAGTACCGCACGCGCGGCTTCGACTACGCGGTCCCCGGTGGCACATACATCACCACCGAGATCCGCCCGCAGGCGTCGTCCGTGCTGCTGCGTTTCCAGCCACTCGGGTGGGAGTGCCGCGCCGGCGCCCGTGTCCTGACCGCGGCTGAGATCAACGAGACGCCGATCGACCTCACCGTCACCAACCCGGACGGCTCGACGACGACCGTCCCGTCCGGCTGGAGCAAGATCAACGTCCGGGTCGGGGCCAACGAGGCGGTGGCCTGCGTGCTCCGAGTGGCGCAGACGTCATGAGTAGGCAGCGCCGCGAGAGGGCACGCGACCGCGGCTCGGTGCTCGTCCTCGCGCTCGTGTTCATGGTGATCGGGTCGCTGATGGTGGTGCCGCTGCTGTCGTACTCGATGTCAGTGCTGCGGGCGAACAGCGTGCTCAGCGACAAGACCCAGCGACTGGAAGCGGTCAAGGGCGGGTTGCGGGTGGCGTTGGCCAACCCGCTCGACCTGTACAAGACGTGTGGCGACACCGAGGAACAGCTCGGACAGGTCCAGATCAACGGGATGACGGTGGCCAACAATTGCCGCTTCCTGTACGCGGCGACGGCGCTCGCCGAGACCGAGATCCGCTACGGGATCATCACCACCCAGCTCGATGAGTCGGCGCCCGGCTACCTGGCCGGTTCGCGCTACACACCGAGCGATCCGAGCTCGGCGACCGCATGGCTGGCTGATACGACCCTCGACTCGGTGACCGGCAAGATCATGCTGCCCAACCTCCCGGCCTACGGCACGAGCCCGCGCTCGCCGCTCGGCTCGGAGATGCCCACCGACCTGATTCTCAACGGCGCGCCGAGCTGCAAGGTGTACTTCCCTGGCAAGTACAACGACCCGCTGACGATCGATGGGCCGACGTTCTTCGTCAACGGCGTCTACTACTTCACCCAACCGGTGCGGATCCTCGGTGGTGCCGACGTCGTGGTCGGCGACGGCACGTTCGAGGGCTGCACCACCTCGCAGGAAGCCGTGTTCTACGCCGAGCCGGCGCCCTCGGGCTCGCACAACGTCGACGGTCTCGGTGCGACGTGGGTGCTCGGTGGCGCGGCCCGGGTGATCTTCGACAACACCGTCACGCGCGACGGCTCGCCCAACTCGCAACCGATCAACTTCATGTTCAACCAGCGCTACGTGGCCCCCGAGGAACTCGCCACCCGCCCGTCGGCGGACGTGTCGATCGTGACCGTCACCGGCGACCCCGACCGCACCCCCGACATCCCCGGCGAGGGCCGCTACCTCGAGGTCTACGACCCGGCCGATCCGGCGCGTCCGATCCTCCACGTGCCCGAGCAGCAAGTCGGTGCGGTCGCCGACGACCCGGCGACGACCGAGGTCAACGAGGCCGACACGGTCCGCGACACCGGAGAGTTCGCCACCGACAACGGGTACGTCCCGTCGCTCTACACCCCCCAGCCGCGGGTGCCCAGCGCCCCCACGTCGGTCACGGTGGAGCGCCAGGTCAACGCTCTGACCGTGCGCTGGGCACCCCCCGTCGATGACGGCAACTCACCGGTCGTCGGCTACGTGGCCCGCGCCTGGACGGCGAGCGGAACTGTCGAGGCAGGGAGCTGCACGACCAACGGTGCGCTGGCGTGTGTCATCACCGGACTCAACTCGTCGCTCGACCATCAGGTCACGGTCGAAGCCGTCAACGACTGGATGTCCGGGCAGGACCCCGTTCCCACGCCCGAACGATGGTCGGCGACGACGACCTGGCGCCCGTCCACGGGGAGCTTCACAGCTCCCGTCGCACCGAACCGCCCGACCGTCACGATGTATCGGTCCGACACGGTCGATACCCCGCGCACGTCGGGCATCGCGCACGTCGAGTTCACGCCGATGCCGCAACCTGCCAACCGGACGCCGATCTCCGGCTACGACATCGAATATGCCCAGACGGCAACGCTCGACGGCGTCCCGATCGCGAGTGGCGCTCAGGTCTGGCGGTCGTGCAACGACACCGTTCCCGACATCGACACGTCGCGCCCCGACATCGACGCCACCGTCGCCGCACTCGACCCGGCCACGCTGTATTGCGACTTCTCCGGCCTCGATCCCACTGTGCAATACGACTTCCGGGTCACGGCGCGCTACGCCGACACGCTGACCGTCCGGTCGGCCACCCCTGATCCTCGCCACGCCCGCACCGCCTCGATGAGCATTGACGTGTTGGCCTTGACGCACGCGCTGCTCGATACGACCGATCCGGCAAACCCGTTCTACGGCAAGCTCGCCGCGTACGTCACGGCAAATTGGGGCACCCACGCCGATCACACCCCGACACCACCCGAGCTGCCCGATGCGGGCCTGCCGATCCCGGTCGTTCAGCTCAACCTCACCACTGCTGGTGTCCCGGCGAAGATCAACATCGCCAGCTACATCGCCGCACCGCAAGGTCGGTTCGACCTGCAGAACCCGAACGCCTACGACGTGCGAGTCGGGGGTGGAATCCTCGCCGCCAGCATGACCATCGAGGATGCCCGGCGTACCTGCCCCGCCGGCTCGCCGTCGGACTGCGTGCCCGACGCCCCCGAGATCGTGCCGATCGGCCTACGGCCAGCGGTGGTGCAGCGCAAGTTCCTGATCACCTCGTCGGTGACGACCGGCCGGGAACGGTCGATCGCGGTCGTCCAGATCAACCAGAACGGGGCGTACGCGGTGAACTCGTGGGAAGTGCAGTAGCGCTCAGGAGACGAGCGGGGCAACCTCTTCCATGAAGCGCTGCATCTGCTCGTCGGCCTTCTTGTACGGGTCGCCGAGCAGGTGCGGGAAGATCGTCACGTGCTCGACGCCGAGCAGGTCGCGGTAGAACTGGAGGCCCTCGGCGACGTCGGCGGGTGTGCCGAGCAGCAGCGTCTTGTTGGCGAGTGACTCCTCGAGCGTGGGGATCAGGCCCGGCTGGGCCGGCTTGCCGTCGGGTCCCATGTAGCCGCGGCTCCACCCGTAGGGGCCGAGGAACTTCCAGAACTCGTCGTGGCCCGGCGTCGCCGTGCGCACGGCCTCCTCGTACGCGTCCTCGATCCGCACGGCGATCACGAGCATGCGCTGCTCGCCCGGGGCGAGGGCGACGTCGTGGGTCTGCTCGTAGACCTCGCCGTAACGGTCCCAGAAGCGCTTGATGAACGAGTAGTGCTGGTTCCAGAACACCGCTCCGTGGCCGACCACCGGCACGTAGTCGAGGGTGGGCGGGCTGGTGACCGCCTGCCAGATCTCGTACGGGAACACGGGCCGCGGGACGAGCGTGAGCTCTTGGACCGTGGCCCCACGGTCGGGAATGCCCGGCACCGGGATCTGGAAGTGCTTGCCGGAGAACGCGAACGTCTCCTGGCTGAGGGCCCGGCGGATGATCTCCATCGACTCCTCGAACACCTCCCGGTTGCGCTCGTCGTCGGCGCGCTGGTCGGGGTTGTCGTGCGAGCCGATCGACACGCCCTTGTCGTTGAGGTGCAGCACCTCGCGGGGCACGGTGCCGCGCCCGACCCCGAGGATCCCCCGGCCGCCGGACAGGTTGTGCAGCGTGGCGAAGTCCTCGGCGAGCCGCAACGGGTTCCACTGGGGCACGACGTTGAACATCGTGCCGAGCCGGATCCGGTTGGTGCGCGCGGCGATCCACGTCGACAACTGGATGCCGTTCGGGATCACCTCGTAGCCCTCGTACTGGAAGTGGTGTTCGGTGGTCCAGAACGAGTCGAACCCGGCCTGCTCGGCCACGAGTGCCGAGTCGACGTAATCGAGCACGGCCTGCCAGCAGTGGGCGTTGTCGTAGCGCCGGTCCATGGGGGCCGGCGGGCCGGCACCGGCGTCGTCCATCTCCACGCCGCCGAAGAAGAACGCTCCGTACTGCATGGCTCGTACTATCCCACACGTGCCGGCCGAGGTCCTGAACGACGCGACGACCGTGAGTGGCGAGCGGGTCGACGTGCTCGTCGAGGGTGGGATGATCGCCGCCGTCGCCCCGCACGGCCCGTTCGGGGCGGTCGCCGAGGAGGCCGACGTCACGGTCGACCTCACCGGGCACGTGCTGCTGCCGGCCGCGGTGGAACCGCACGCCCACCTCGACAAGGCATTCCTGGCCGAGGTCGTGCCGAACCCCACCGGCGACCTGCGCGGGGCGATCGACGCGATGCAGGCCCACCGGCACCTGCTGACCTACGCCGACACGGTCGCCCGGGCCGAACGGGCGGTGCGCCTGATGGCGGCCAACGGCTACGTGGCGGTGCGCACCCACGCCGACGTGACGCTCGGCAACGGGCTCACGAGCGTGACTGCGCTCGCCGAGGTGCGCCAGCGCGTGGGCGAACTGATCGACATCGAGATCGTCGCCCTGACCGGCATCGGCGTGCTCGGGCCGCAGGGGGCCGCCCAACGGGCCCTGCTCGTCGACGCCCTCGCCGCCGGTGCCGACCTGGTGGGCGGGTGCCCGCACCTCGAGACCGACGTCGCCGCAGCCACCGACGTGTTCCTGGAGATCGCCACGGATCACGGGCGCGGGGTCGATCTGCACACCGACGAGACCCTCGACCCGCACGCCACCGGCCTCGACGTGCTCGCCCGACGGGTGCTCGCCGGGTTCGACCTGCCGGTCACGGCGAGCCACTGCGTCAGCCTCGGCCAGCAGGCACCCGACACCGTGCGTGCCACCGCCGAACGCGTGGCCGCGGCCGGTATCGGGGTGGTCACACTCCCCCACACCAACCTGTTCCTGCAGGGCCGCGGCACCGCTCCGGTGCCCCGCGGGCTCACCGCGGTCGACGCCTTGCGTGCCGCCGGCGTGCCCGTCGCGGCGGGCGCCGACAACCTCCAGGACCCGTTCAACCCGGTCGGTCGGGCGTGCCCCTTCGAAACCGCCGGGCTGATGGTGATGGCCGCCCACCTACTCCCCGAGGAGGCGTGGGCGGCGGTGTCGACGGTGGCTGCCGCGGTGCTCGGACGGGCGGGCGCCCAGGGCGTCCATCCCGGAGCGCCGGCCGACCTGCTTGCCGTGCCGGCGGCAACCGTGCGTGAGGCGATCGCCTTTGCCCCGACCGACCGCCGTCGATGGAGCGGCCACCACGCTCCGTCGTCGGCCGGGTGATTTCACACTCCCGTCACGCGCCGTCGGGGCTCGCGGACCTGCCCGCTGACTACGGTTGCGGGCACATGGCTGATGGGGCATCGACGACTTCGGGGCGGCCGCCGACGAGGGTGATCATCACCGGAGCCGCGCGCGGGATCGGCGCCGGGATCGCCCGCCGGTTCGCTGCGGACGGGGCCCACCTCGCACTGCTCGACGTGCTCGACGCGACGCCGCTCGCTGGCGAACTGGACGCGCTCGCGCTCGCCTGCGATCTCGCCGACCCGGCCGGCACGCGGGACGCCACCGACAAGGCGATCGCCCAGCTCGGCGGCGTCGACGTGCTCGTCAACAACGCCGGCGTGTTCCAGATCACCCCGCTGCTCGACATCTCGATCGACGAATGGGACCACACGATGGCGATCAACGCCCGGGCGATGTTGGTCACCATCCAGGCCGCCGCGCAAGCGATGATCGCCGACGGGCGCGGCGGGCGGATCGTCAACATGGCCAGCATGGGCGGCAAAGTCGCCGAGGGTGGCCAGCTCACCTACGCCGCCTCGAAGGCCGCCGTGATCTCGCTCACCCAGGCCGCCGCCGCCGAGCTCGGCCCACACGGCATCACCGTCAACGCCGTGTGCCCGGGCTACGTGCTCACCGAGATGGGCGCCGACACGCGCTCGGCCGAGCAGGTGGCCGGCTGGTCGGCCCGCTCGCCACTGGGGCGCTGCGGCACCACCACCGACGTCGCCGATCTGGTGGCGTTCCTCGCCTCACCGGCGGCCGCCTACCTTACGGGCCAAGCCGTCAACGTCTCCGGAGGGATGATCGTCCATTGAGCCTCGACACGCTCCCTGCTGACACCGCCCCCGCAAGCGGGCTGACGCGCCTGGCGTTCCGCGACGTGGCGATGACCTTCCCCGACGGCACCCACGCCGTCGACCCGGTGTCGTTCGACGTCGCCGCCGGCGAGTTCGTGTCGGTGGTCGGGCCGTCCGGTTGCGGCAAGTCGACGCTGCTGCGGATCGCCTCGGGCCTCACGCCGCACACCGCCGGCACGGTTTCGGTCGACCGGAGTGCGGTCGGCTACGTGTTCCAGGACGCCACGCTCCTGCCCTGGCGCACCGTGCGCCGCAACGTCGAACTGCTCGCCGAACTCGCCGGCTTGCCCTCGGGCGAGCGCCGCCGACGCGCCGCCGAAGCGATCCAGCTCGTCGGCCTGAACGGGTTCGAGGACAAGTACCCCAAGCAGCTGTCGGGCGGGATGCGCATGCGCGCCTCGCTGGCCCGGTCGCTCGTGCTCGAACCCGACGTCTTCCTGTTCGACGAGCCGTTCGGGGCGCTCGACGAGATCACCCGGGAACGCCTCAACGACGAGTTGATCGGCTTGTTCCAGGCCAAGCGCTTCGGCGCCCTGTTCATCACCCACTCGATCGCGGAAGCGGTGTTCATGTCCACCCGGGTGCTCGTGATGTCGGCCCGCCCGGGCCGGATCGTCGCCGAGTTCGCCGTGCCGTTCGCCTACCCGCGCTCGCCTGAGCTGCGCTTCGATCCCGAGTTCGCCCGCCTGTGCGGCGACGTCAGCCACGCCCTCCGGGGAGCCCACGCGTGACCGCCACCGACACCGCCCCCAGCTCGAGCAGCACAGCCACAACCAGCACCTCGCCCGTGGCCACGGTCGGCGCCGGGTCGGTCTACGCGGCCGTCGAGGTGCGCCCACGCAGCCGCTTCGGTGTGGGCTTGTTCGTCGGCCCGCTGATCGGCCTCGCGTTCTTCGTCGGCATCTGGTACGCGATGCACTACTGGGTGCTCGAGCAGGTGCTCGACAAGCCCCGGTTCCTCGTCCCGGCACCGCACCGCGTGATCCGCGAATCGTTCCTCGAGTCGCTCCCCCGCGAGCAGATGATCACCGCTCTCGGCTGGACGACGCTCGTGGCGCTGCTCGGGCTCACCGTGTCGATCGTGCTCGGCATGGCGCTGGCGGTCGTGATGGCCCAGGCCAAGCCACTCGAGCAAGCGTTCTGGCCGTACTTGATCGCCGCCCAGGCGGTGCCGATCCTGGCGATCGTGCCGATCATCGGCGTCGTGCTCGGCTTCGGCTTCTGGTCGCGGATCTTGGTGTGCGTGATCATCTCGTTCTTCCCGATCGTGTCGAACACCCTGTTCGGCCTGCTCGGCGCCGAGCGCAGCCAGCACGATCTGTTCACCCTTCAGGGCGCCTCGCGCTGGACTCGCCTCGTGAAGCTGCAGTTGCCCGGAGCGCTGCCGGCGATCTTCACCGGCTTCCGCATCGCCGCCGGCCTGTCGGTGATCGGCGCCGTCGTCGGCGAGCTGTTCTTCCGCAAGGGCGGCAAGGGCATCGGCATCCTGATGGACCAGTACCGCTCGCGCACGATGTATCCGCAGACCTACGGGGCGTTGCTGCTGTCGTCGGTGCTCGGCATCGCCGTGTTCGTGTTCTTCGGGTGGCTCAGCAAGCAGGTGGTCGGCCGCTGGCACGTGCAGACCCCCCAAGGCGCCTAGGCGCGTTCCCTGCGCACCTATCGCACACCCAGCGTGAACCCCAGCGTGAACCCAAGGAGACCCATGAAGCCCCGCAAGACTTCCCGCACGACGGCACTGCTCGCGTGCTCGACC
>JAEZFY010000274.1 GCA_023417265.1 Actinomycetes bacterium
CCTAGGAGACCGTCGACGACCCTCGAGGCCATGCAGATCGAGCCGAGGACCTGGCGGCGTTCGCCCTGCCGGCCATTGCGGACGCTCGACTGCTGGAGCGGATGGATCGGGAGCTGAAGCAATGCTCCAAGGGTCGCGGGGGGCCCCGGAATGAGTCCTCGGCTCCGAAGCTAGCGATCGGTGCGGCGATCAAGATCGGCGACGTGACGGTAGGAAAGGCGTGGAATTGATGATTGAGCCGGTCTGACCCACCGCTCAACGGACTGGGAGTTTACAGAACCGAGATTAGACCGCCGGATGATTGATGGTTCCGTGTGGAATTCGAGGAATTCACGATTGGCGGCGTCCGGTTTTCGGCGGAGTCCCGTTATATTCTCTAAGTTCGGTCGCCCCTACAGTCGATAGGCGTCTGCTGCGGAGACTGCACAAGGAAAGTCCGGTCGAACCGACGGCTGACAGAAGATCAACGATCGGCTCTCGTTCACCTGTGACCACCGATAAGTCGCTTTTGCGGCGATTGATCATCTTTAAAAAGGGGGGGATGGGACGCCCCTACCTTATAGACTTCTCGGGAGCCGACCGCTGATGAACGGCCGTGGTCGATCTGGATTCTCCCTGATCGAGCTGCTCGTCGTCCTCTTCATTCTCGGCGTCCTGTTCGCTCTCCTGTTGCCGGCGATCCAGTCGGCTCGCCAGGCGAGTCGCCGGGTTCGGTGCATGAACAACCTCAAGCAGTTGGGGTTGGCCCTGCACAATTACGAAGCATCCTGGGGAGCGTTTCCTCCGCCCCTATTGTTGAAGGCCGGGCTGGGGAGGACGCCCGTCGCCAAGGGATGGAGCGCCCACGCTCGGCTCCTCCCGTTTCATCAGCAGGGAAACTTATTCAACTCGATCAACTTCATCTCGAGCTTCGAATCTCCCTCGAACCAGACGGTCATGGTCACAGAGGTTGCTACATATTCGTGCCCGAGCGACGTGGACAGGCCGACTCTAACCGGCCTGAGTGCGTTTGCGTCGAATGTGGACGCTGCGGCCACGAACTATGCCGTTTGCATGGGAGACTGGTTCGTCTGGGGGGGATTCGGCGAGAACGGCAGCCGTTCCGCTTTCTCACCCAATCAGGTCCGCAAGCTGGAGGCGTTTACGGACGGGCTCAGCAGTACGTTAATGATGAGCGAGGTGCTGAGGAAGCAGCATCAAATCACCGAGTGCGGTGGACTACTCGTCGGCCTCAACTCGGACGAGGTGCCGGGAACGGATGTGCGGGGCCCGCGACGCGAGATCGTGAGCGACCAAAGCCATTGCTCCCCCTGGGACGGCGGACATTCCGCCTGGGTCGCCGGGGGCGTGGACCAGACGGGATTTACCACCGCCAAGCCACCGAACTCCAGGTTGCCCACAGACTCCCCGCCCGGGCAGGAAACCGACATCATCGGCGTCCGCGAATGGCTTGGCGGCCCCACATACGCCGCGGTCCTCGCTCGCAGCCGCCATCCCGACGGCGTCAACGGGCTCCTTGCGGACGGTTCCGTCCGATTCTTCAATCGGACGATCAATCCCAGCGTGTGGCGGGCCCTCGGCACGATGAACAGCGGCGAGATCGTGTGCGTCCCTGGGTACTGAGTTCGCACCTGTGGACCACGATGGCGTTTCCCCCCCTGGCCCGGCGACTATAATAGTGGCATCGCGTCACCGCCGCTCTCGCGACAGCAGGGGCGGCGGCGTTGTTTTTGACACCCCGCGCGAAGAGGCGGACTCTCGTGAAACCCCCGCTGGAGATCTACCTGCTCGGCGCGGTCGATTTCGCCGAGGTCCAGCAGCTCCAACGTCGGCTGGTCTACGAGCACGGCGAGCGCGGCGGGGCGACCCTCCTGCTCTGCGAGCACCCGCCGACGCTCAGCGTGGGGCGGACGGGCAGCCGGGCCCACATCGCCGCCGACGACGCTTCTCTGGCCTCGATGGGGATCCGGACCCACTGGGTCAACCGCGGCGGGGGCTGTGTGCTCCACGTCCCCGGCCAGCTCGTGGGCTACTTCATCGCCCCGTTGGAGGAAGAGTCCGTTCCGGCCATGAAACACGTCGAGGGCCTCCAGCAGGTCCTCCTCGGCGTCCTGGAGGAATTCGAGCTGCGGGGCGAGGCTCGGCATCATCCGCCGGGCGTCTACCTCGGGGCCTCGCGGGTGGCCTCGATCGGGGTGGCGGTCAGCCGCGGGATCGCCTACCATGGATTTACGCTGAACGTCGGTCCGTACCTCGACCTGTTCGACGTGGTGGTCGAGCCCGGTCCGGCCGGTGCGCCCCTGCGGCAGACCTCGATGGAATCGCGACGGCAGCGCCCGACCCTGATGCCCAAGGTGCGCGAGTCGCTCGTCCGCCATACGGAACGGGTGTTCGGGCTCGATCGGCATCATCTCTACACGCATCATCCGCGGCTGAAGCGGAAGGTCCTCACCCATGCTTACGCTCCCAGTCCTGGATGAACGTCCGGACGATCGGGAACCCTCCTCGTGCGGGGCGACGCCCCAGGTCCTGGAGATCGGCCGGAAGCCTCGCAGGCTCCCGGAGTGGCTCAAACGGCCGATCCCCTCGGGCGGGGGCATGTACTTCGCCCAGGGGCTGATCTCCGAACTGGGTCTGGAGACGATCTGCGAGTCCGGCAAGTGCCCGAACCGCTCCGAGTGCTGGAGCCGGCGCACCGCCACGTTCATGATCCTCGGCGAGACCTGCACCCGCCCCTGCGGCTTCTGCGCCGTGAAGCGAGGCCGGCCCGAGGCCGTCGCCGAGGACGAGCCGGAGCGGGTCGCCGAGGCCTGCGCCCGGCTCAAGCTCCGCCACGTGGTGATCACCTCGGTCACGCGCGACGACCTGCCCGACGGCGGCTCCGACCACTTCCGTCGCTGCATCCTGGCGATCCGCGAGCGCACCGGGGCCACGATCGAGGTCCTCACGCCCGACTTCAACGGCCGGGAAGACCAGATCGCCAGGGTCCTCGAGGCGAAGCCCGAGGTCTTCAACCACAACATGGAGACCGTCGCCAGGCTCCAGCAGTACGTCCGCCGCAAGAGCCAGTACGAGGTGAGCCTTCGCGTCCTGGCACTCGCCAAGGAGATCAGCCCGGAGACCAAGACCAAGAGCGGCCTCATGCTCGGCCTGGGAGAGACCACTGACGAGCTGATGGACACGCTGGCGGACCTGCGTTCGATCGGCTGCAATTTCCTGACGCTCGGCCAGTACCTGCAGCCCTCGCCGAGGCACCTGCCGCCGGAGCGCTACGTCCCGCCCGCCGAGTTCGACGAGCTGGGCCGCCTGGCGCGGCTTATGGGCTTCGACGACGTCGCCAGCGGCCCGTTCGTCCGATCCAGCTATCACGCCGACGAGATGGCCAGGCTCTGACCGAGCCCGGGCCGGCCTCCGGCTCCTCCCCGTGTATCCCCCTTGTCCTTTCGTCGATCCACCGAGGTTGATCGGGCATGCCTGCCACATTGTTTCAGAAGGTCTGGGATCGTCACGTCCTCTCCGTCACGAACGAGGCGACGCTCCTCTACATCGACCGGCATCTGGTCCATGAAGTGACCAGCCCCCAGGCCTTCGACGGCCTCCGGCTCGCTGGCCGCAAGGTCCGCCGGCCCGACCTCACGTTCGCGACGATCGACCACAACGTCCCGACCGACGACCAGCTCGACATCCGCGACGCGCTCTCGCGACGGCAGATCGAGACCCTGCGCTCCAATTGCCGCGAGTTCGGCGTCAACCTGTACGACATCCAGAGCGGCCGCCAGGGGATCGTCCACGTCATCGGCCCGGAGCTGGGGCTGACCCTCCCGGGCACGACGATCGTTTGCGGCGACAGCCACACCAGCACCCACGGCGCGTTCGGCGCGTTGGCGTTCGGCATCGGCACCAGCGAGGTCGAGCACGTCCTGGCGACCCAGACCCTCTGGCAGGGTAAGCGGCCGGCGGCCCTGGGCGTCGAGGTCACGGGGACGCTCGGCAAGGGGCTGGAGCCCAAGGACATCATCCTGGCCGTCATCCGGGCCATCGGCACCGCCGGCGGCACCGGGACCGTCATCGAGTACTACGGCCCGGCCATCCGCGCCCTCTCGATGGAAGGGCGGCTGACGATCTGCAACATGTCGATCGAGGCCGGCGCCCGCGCCGGGCTCATCGCCCCCGACGACGTCACGTTCGCCTACTTCACGAAGACCGACCGGCCCTATGCCCCGAAGGGGAAGGCCCTCGACGACGCCATCGCAGACTGGAGGACCCTCCAGACCGACCCGGACGCGAAGTTCGATTCCCACGTCACCATCGACGCCTCGAAGCTCGTCCCGCAGGTCACGTGGGGGACTAACCCCTCGATGACCGTCGACGCCGACGGCCGCATCCCCACCCTCGAGGAGCTTCCGGCCTCGGTCCGGGCCGAGGCCGACCGCGCCTTCACCTACATGGGGCTGACGCCGGGGACGCCGGGCGGCCCGGGTTCGACAACGCCGCCGACAGCGACCCGTCGCTGCCCACCAACCGCAACTGGGCTGCGGCGATCGCCGCCCGGGCGGCAACGTCCACCCTCGGCGACGACCTCGTCGACGCCCACACCGTCAGCGCCGCCGAGCAGCTCGAACACGAGGTCACCACGGCGCTCGCCGGTGGGCGGGCGTGGGCGGCGGCGACCGGTCGGGAGCGGGCCGTCGTCCTCCGCCGCGCAGCAGCCGAGTTGGCAGCCCGCCGGGCCGAGCTGCTCGAGGTGATGGCCGCCGAGTGCGGCAAGACGATCGATCAGGGCGACCCGGAGGTGTCGGAGGCGATCGACTTCGCCCGCTACTACGCGCTGCTCGCCGAACAGCTCGACGAGATCGACGGCGCTACCGCCCGCCCGGTCGGACTTACGGTCGTGACGCCGCCGTGGAACTTTCCGGTGGCGATTCCCGCCGGGTCGGTGCTCGGCGCGCTCGCCGCCGGATCGGCGGTGATCATCAAACCGGCCACGCAAGCCCGCCGGAGCGGGTCGCTGATGGTGGCCGCGCTGTGGGCTGCCGGCGTGCCCCGCGACGCACTCCGGCTCGTGCACCTCGACGAGGGCGAGCTCGGGCAACGCCTGCTCGGCGACCCCCGCGTCGGCCGCGTGATCCTCACCGGCGCCTTCGAGACCGCGGAACGGTTCCGCTCGTTCCGTGCCGACCTCACGCTGCTCGCCGAGACCAGCGGCAAGAACGCGATCGTGGTCACCCCGCACGCCGACCTCGACCTCGCCGTGCGCGACCTCGTCCAGTCGGCCTTCGGGCACGCCGGCCAGAAGTGCTCGGCCGCGTCGCTGGCGATCCTCGTCGGGTCGGTCGCCACGTCGAGCCGGGTCCGCAACCAGCTCGTCGACGCCGTGCGCTCGCTGCGGGTCGGGTGGCCCACCGACCCGGCCACCCAGATGGGCCCCTTGATCGAGCCGGCCGACGGCAAACTGTTGCGCGCCCTGACCCGGCTCGGCCCCGGCGAGACGTGGCTGGTGCAACCGCGTCAACTCGACGACCACGGCCGGCTGTGGTCGCCGGGCGTGAAGAGCGGCGTCCTGCCGGGCTCCGAGTTCCACCACGTGGAGTACTTCGGGCCGGTGCTCGGCCTGATGACCGCGCCCACGCTGGACGCCGCGATCGACCTGCAGAACGCGGTCGCCTTCGGGCTCACCGCCGGCCTGCACTCGCTCGACCAGCGCGAGATCGACCGCTGGCTCCACCGCGTCGCCGCCGGCAACGCCTACGTCAACCGTGGGATCACGGGGGCGATCGTGCGCCGCCAACCGTTCGGTGGGTGGAAGCGCTCGGCGATCGGTCCGGGCGCCAAAGCCGGCGGCCCGAACTACCTGATCGCGCTCACCGACTGGGAGCCCGCGCCGGCCACCGTCGCCGCTGAGCCGGGGGGTCCGGTGGCGGCGCTGCTCGCCGGCGCCGCCACCCTCGGCCTGCCCTCCGACGACGTCGAGTTCCTGCGCCGGGCGGCCGGGTCCGACGCAGCCGCCTGGCGCGACGAGTTCGCCGAGCCGTACGACGCCACCGGGCTGACCTACGAGCGCAACCTGCTCCGCTATGTACCGGTGGCGGTGTGGGTGCGCGGGCCAGGCGATCGCCCGCTCGCCGAGCTGCTGCGGGTGGTTGCCGCCGGGCTCGCCGCCGGCGCCCCGCTGCGGGTGTCGCTCACCGAGCCGCTGCCCGAGCCGGCGGTGCAGCTCCTCGGCGGGCTCGGCGTGGCGAACGTGCACGAGGACGACGCCGCCTGGGCAGCCGCCCTCGCCGCCAACGTGCCGCCGCGCGTGCGCCTGCTCGGCGGCGCCCGGCCCGGCCAGGTCGAGATCGCCGTCTACGCCCAACCGGTCGTCGAGTCCGGCCGGATCGAACTGCTGACGTTCCTCCGCGAGCAAGCGATCTCGATCACCACCCACCGCTTCGGCACCCCCACACGCTCAGCGGATTGATGGTGCTGGGCACCGACGAGCGTGCCTGGCGGGGCCACGCGGGGAACCGAGTTAGTGGTAGGTGACGCCGAGCGAGTCGAGGGTGGCGCGGAGGCCGTACATGTCGAGGCCGAGCTCGCCGGACGCGAGGCGGGCGCGCTTGTCGGACTCGTTGGCGGTGCGCGCGTGCGCCTGCTGCAGCGCCCAGTCGGCCTCGGACCGGGCCACGCACACCACCCCGTCGTCGTCGGCGACGATCGCGTCGCCGGGCTCGATCACGACACCGCCGATCGCGACCGGCACGTTGACCGACCCGGCCGTGTTCTTGACCGTGCCCTGGCACGAGATGTGGGCGCTCCACACGCCGAACCCCATCGCCCGCAGTTCGGCGATGTCGCGCACACCGGCGTCGGTGACGATGCCGACCACGCCACGCGCCATCAGCGACGTCGCCAGCAGGTCGCCGAACAGGCCGTGCTCGGACGGGGCAGTGTGGGCGACGACGAGCATGTCGCCGGCCCGGCACTGCTCGACCGCGGCGTGCACCATCAGGTTGTCGCCGGGGTGCGACAGCACCGTGACCGCGGTGGCGCCCACGCGCACGCCGGGTGTGCGGGCCTGGATCGTGGTGCCGAGATAGCCGCGCCGGCCGATCGCTTCGTGGACGGTCGCCGCGCCCTCGGCGCCGAGCGCGGTGACGACGCCGGCCGGAGCGCGCTCCACCGACGTGACGACGACGGGCTTGCCGTGGTTCATGCGCGCTCCCAGGTCTCGATCAGTGCCGCCAGGCGCGGGAACACCCGCAGCGTGTTGCCCGCGAACAGCGCCGTGCCGTCGAGGCCGTGTTCGCCGAGATACGTGTCGACGTAGACCTTGGTGTCGTCGTAGTAGCGGCCGGTCTCGGGGTCGATCCCGCGCACCGCGCCGACCATCTCCGAGGCGAACAGCACGTGCTCGTGGTCGACGATGTCGAGCAGCAGGTCGATCCCGCGCTGGTGGTACACGCACGTGTCGAACCACACCTGGGCCACGGTCCCGGCGAAGTCCCAGCCCTGGTCCTGGGCGATGCCCCGGTAGCGGCCCCAGTGGTACGGCACCGCCCCGCCCCCGTGCGGGATGATCCAGCGCAACCCGGGGAAGTCGGCCATCAGCCCCGACTGGAGCGCCTGGTTGAACGCCGCCGTGTCGGCGCCGAGGTAGTGCGCGCCGGTGGTGTGGAAGTGCTCGTTGCACGACGCCGAGACGTGGATCATCGCCGGCACGTCGAGCTCCTGCAGGGCCTCCCACAGCGGCCACCAGTAGCGGTCGTGGAGCGGCGGCCCATTCCAGTGCCCGCCCGACGGATCGGGGTTGACGTTGGCCCCCACGAACCCCATCTCGGTGACGCACCGGCGCAGCTCGGCGACGACCGGCTCGATCGCACCGCCCGGCGTCTGCGGGAGTTGGCACACGGGCACGAAGTTGCGCGGGTACAAGTCGCACACGCGGCGGACGAGCTCGTTCTGGTGCTCGGTCCAGAAGCGCGACGTGTGCTGGTTACCGATGTGGTGACCCATCCACGACGCCCGCGGCGAGAACACCGTGAGGTCGGTGCCGCGCTCGCGCTGGATGCGCAACTGGGCCCCTTCGAGGCTCGCCCGGATCTCGTCGTCGGACACCACGACGGAACCCTTCGTCCCGGCAAACGCGGGGTCGGCGGTGACCGCCGCCACCTGGGCGTCGCGCCACGCGCCGACGCCGGGAGGCGTGGTGGTGTAGTGCCCGTGGCAGTCGATGACGAGCGTCGCCGCCGTCACGGGTGCCCAGCTCCGCCGGCATTGGCGAGCGCCAGCATGCCGTTGTGCGTGTTCGAGGTCGGCACGTGGGTGGCCCGGTAGACCTCGTCGACCTGGGTGTCGAGGGCCCCGCGCATCACCAGCCACATCACCATCTCGATGCCTTCCGAGCCGGCCTCGCGCAGGTACTCGACGTGCGGGATCGCCGCCGCCGCCTCGGGGTCGGCCACCAGCGTGTCGAGGAAGCGAGCGTCCCACTCGGCGTTGATCAGGCCCACCCGTTCGCCCTGGAGCTGGTGCGACATGCCACCCGTGCCGGCGATCAGCACCCGCTCGGCACCCGGGTAGGCAGCGACCGCGCGCCGGATCGCCCGCCCGAGAGCGAGGCAGCGGCGCCCCGTCGGCGGCGGGTACTGGACGACGTTGACGCACAGCGGCACGACGGGGCACGGCCACTCGGCGGGCTCGGCGAACATCAGCGAGAGCGGCACGGTGAGGCCGTGGTCGACCTCCATCGCGTTGACGATCGTCATGTCGAACTCGTCGAGGATCAACGACTCGGCGAGGTGCCAGGCCAACTCCGGATGCCCGGGCACCGGCGGGACGGGCCGCCGCCCGAAACCCTCGTCGGCGATCGGGTACTCGGCGGCGACACCGATCGCGAACGTCGGGATCAGCTCGAACGAGAAGGCGTTGGCGTGGTCGTTGTAGACGACGATCACGGCATCGGGGGCGAGCTGACGGACGAACTCCTGGAACGGCGGGAGCTTGGCGAAGTACGGCGCCCAGTACGGCTCGGCCTTGCGGCTGCGATCGATCGCCACACCGACCGCGGGGATGTGCGACGTGCCCACGCCGCCGACGATCTCAGCCATCCCGGCCACCTTCCGCGAGTTCCTGCTCGGCGCGGCTGCGGTTGCCGTCGATCGTGCGACCGCCGGCGAGCATCATGTCGAGATACACCGCTTCGGGCACGCCGGCCTGCGCCGCCGCGAGTTGCTGGAACGTCATCCCGTCGGTGGCCGCCAACTTGAACGTGTAGTACACGTTGCCGCCCAACTGGAGCAGGCCGATCCAGTTCCGGTCGAGTACCGCCTGGCGCTGCTCCGGGGTCAGCGCGAAGCGGTCGAGATAGGCGGCCTCGTCGGCTTGGAACGCTTCCCGGTTGGCGGCGTCGTTGAGCGACATGCAGAACATGTTCAGCGCGTAGCCCTGGCGCGAGCGCCGGCTGTCGAACACGTAGGTGCCGGGAATGTCGTCGTGCGGGGACGCCGCACCGTCGCCGGGATCGGGCACCGCCCCAGGTTCGCACGCCACGGGCCGCGCGCCAAGAGCCGGAGCCCGAGATCCGGCCGGGGCGGCCCGAGCCGGGGGCGCGGGCATGTACGTTCGGCCGCATGGGAGCCACCCCGCGCTACGCCATCAAGACCCCGCCTGAACACACCGGGTGGGCCGAACTGCTCGCCTTCTGGCAGGCCGCCGATCAGCTCGACGTGTTCGAGTCAGCGTGGAACTGGGACCACTTCTACCCGCTCAGCCCGCCCTACGACGGCCCCAACCTGGAGGGCTGGACGATGCTCGCCGCACTCGCTCAGGCGACCACCCGACTGCGGATCGGGGCGATGGTCAACGGCATGCATCACCGCCACCCGGCGGTCACCGCCAACATGGCCGCCACGCTCGACCACATCTCGGGCGGACGCTTCGTGCTCGGGCTCGGGGCGGGGTGGAACGAGATGGAATCGAACGCCTACGGCATCCGGCTCGGCTCGTTACGCGAACGGTTCGACCGTTTCGACGAAGGGCTGGCCGTGATCCGCGCCCTGCTCGACCAACGCGAGACGACCTTCCACGGCAACCACTTCGAGATCACTGCGGCATGGTGCGAACCGAAGCCGGTGCAGGCCCAGCTGCCGATCGTGGTGGGCGGCAAGGGCCCGAAGCGCACGCTGCGGGCCGCCGCCCGGTGGGCCGATCAGTGGGACATGACGATGCCCGCCAGCCCCGACGCCTGGCGCGCCCTCGACACCGTGCTGCGCGAGCACTGCGCTGCGCTCGGCCGCGAGCACACCGAGATCACCCGCTCGATCCACCTCCGCCTGGCGCCCGACGACGACCTCGCCGCGCGGAGCGACACCGCCGCCGGGTTCTTCGCGGCCGGCGTGGACGTCGTCGTGTGGAGCGTGACCGGCGCGCCGACCCTCGCCCGACTCGACGCCCTGGCGCAGGCACTCACCCGCTGACCCGGCGCTCCCGGCGGGCGTAAGGTGAGCCCATGGCGTGGGACCAACTGGCCGAGGGGGTCGAGCTCCCGTTCCCCGACTGGGTGGCCGTACCGGAGCTGCACGAACTCGCGCTCGACATCCCCGACCCCGAGCCGGTCGCCGACATCGAGGCCAGCGCCTACGCCACCACCTGGTCGCGCTTCGCCGAGCACGTCACCGGCGGCCAGACGATCGCCGTCGGCGCCGGCTCGCGCGGGCTCACCGGGCGCGTCGAGTTGCTGCGCGGCACGATACGCGCCCTGCGTGACCTGGGCGGCGAACCGTTCGTCGTCCCGGCGATGGGGAGCCACGGCGGCGCGACGCCCGAGGGTCAGCGGGCGATGCTCACGTCGCTCGGCATGACCGAGCACGAACTCGGCGCCGAGGTCAGAGCGACGATGGACACGGAGGTCGTCGCCCACACGACGAGCGGCACCCCGGTCCACCTCGATGCCTACGCCGCCGCAGCCGACCGGTTCCTCCCCGTCAACCGGGTCAAGCCGCACACCTGCTTCAAGGGCCCGATCGAGTCGGGCCTCACCAAGATGGCGGTGGTCGGGTTCGGCAAGCAGCCCGGGGCGGCCCTGATTCACGCGTGTGGTCCGGTCGAGATGCGCGACCGTCTGCTCGACGCCGGTGCCGCGCTGCGTGCCAGCGGACGCCTGCTCGGCGGCGTCGCGTCGATCGAGTCGCCGGCGGGCGCGGTCGTCCACGTCGAAGCCGTCACCGCCGACGAGATGGCTGACGCCCATGGCCGCGAGCACGAGCTCACCGAGGAAGCCCGGGCGCTCGTGCCGGCGTTGCCGTTCGAGGAGATCGATGTGCTAATCGTCGACAAGGGCGGCAAGGACATCTCCGGCACCACGATCGACCCCAACGTCACCGGGCGCTTCTGGGTCGACGGGCTCGACGACCTCGCCAAACCGCACGTCCACGCGATCGTGCTGCTGAGCCTCACCGAGGTATCGGCCGGCAATGCCCTCGGCATCGGCTTCGCCGACTTCATCCCGGCTGCGCTCGCCAACCAGCTCGACTTCCGCAAGACGTACATCAACTGCTTCACGGCCGGGGCGTCGGGTTTGCGCCGCAGCCGCCTCCCGATGGTGCTACCCGACGAGGCGGCGTGCATCAAGGCTGCCCTGGCGATGTGCGGGCGTGGGCCCGACCTGCCGCCGCGGGTGGTGCGGATCGAGTCGAGCCTGCACCTCACGCGCTGCTGGGTCAGCGCTGCGCTGCTGCCGGACTGAGCGGGACGTCAGGGCTGCAGCGCCCGCAGCATGTACTCGGCGAGCCGCGTGCCGGTGGCGTCGTCGAACACCTCACCGGAGAACAGCCGACGGTGCGTGAACGCGCCGAGCAGCATGTCGACCACGAGCGCGATGTCGGTGTCGGCGGGCAGCTCGCCGCGCTCGATCGCTCGGGTCAAGAGCGCCCGGAGGGGCTGCGAGCGCACACCGGCGTACTCGTCGAGCGCCGCCTGCAACGCAGGGTTGACCATCGCCGCCGACACGAGGTGCGGGATCAGATCGCGCAGGCGGCTGCTGCCGCCGCGCAGCTTGGCGAGCAACCCGTCGACGTACTCGTGGACGTCGCCCGCCAACGAGCCGGTGTCGACCGGCTCGTAATGGCCCACGCCGCGATTGAGGGCGTCGAGGATCAATGCCTCGCGCGACTCCCAGCGCCGATAGATCGTGGCCTTGGACACACCCGCGCGGGTGGCGATGTCGTCCATCGACAACCCTCCCAGGCCGACCTCGCCGACCAGCTCGAGGGCCGCCGCGAGGACGGACGCATCGACCGCTGCGCTGCGCGGGCGCCCGCGACGCGGCGCCGCGGCGGCGTTGCCCGCCGGCTCCGTGTCAATCGCCGGCGACAACTGACAGCTCCTCGAGTGCTTCGGCGGCGTCGGCGCGGGCGACGTCCCCCACGGTGTCGCCGGCGGCCCGGTTCGGCAGGAACTTCCCCGCCACCACGGCGGCCAGCAGGACCCCGACGAACGAGGCGCGCATGCCCATCGTCATCGCCTCGACGAACGTGTTCTTGGTGGTGACGACGAACGCCGCCGCACCGTCGCCCAGCGAGGTCGCCTCCGACATCGCCCGCGACAGCGACTCGCGAGCGTTGGCGGTGGACGCCGCATCGAGCCCGGCATCCCGTCCGGCGGTCTCGATCTCGCTCGCCCAGTGACCCGACACCACGCTGCCGATGATCGCCACACCGAGCGCACCGCCGACCTGGCGGGTGGTGTCGTTGATTGCCGAGCCGACACCGGCCTGCTCGCGCGGGAGCGCACCCATCACCGACTCGGTGGCCGGGGCCATCGTCATCGCCATGCCGAGGTTCATCACGAGGAATCGTGACATGACGTTCCAGTACGACGTGTCGGCTTCGATGAAGCTGACCAGCAACAGGCCGAGTGCGATCAGCGACAGCCCACCGAGGACGACCCGCTTGGTGCCGAACCACTCGACCAGGCGGGCCGACTGCGGAGCGGCGAGCATCATCACCGCGGCCACCGGGAGCAGGCGCACTCCGGCCTGCAGCGGCGAGTAGCCGTGGACCAACTGCCAGTACTGCGTCATCAGGAACAGCGAGCCCATCAGGGCGAAGAACACGATCGTGATCGTCGCGCTGGCCGCCGAGAAGCGGGCGTTGCGGAACACGGTCAGGTCGAGCATCGGGTGGTCGGTGTGCAGTTCCCACACCACGAACCCCACGAGCGCCACGGCGGCGATCGCGAACCCGGCGAGCACCTCGGTGGAGCCCCATCCCTTGGGTTGGCCTTCGATGATGCCGAACAGCAGCGCGGCGAGGCCGACGATCGACAAGAACGCGCCGAGCGGGTCGAGCCGGCTCTGCTTGGGGTCACGCGAGGTCGGCACGAGGTACGCCCCGAGGCCGAGCGCCAGGGCGCCGATCGGCAGGTTGACCCAGAACACCGAGCTCCAGTCGAAGTGCTCCAGCAGGAACCCACCGGTGATCGGACCGATCGCGATGCCGAGCCCGGAGAAGCCGGCCCACACACCGATCGCCCGGGCCCGCTCGCGCGGATCGCGGAACACGTCCATCAGGATCGACAGGGTGGAGGGCATGATCAGCGCCCCGCCGATGCCCATGAACGCCCGGTAGGCGATCAGCTGGGTCGCCGTGGTGGCGAGCGCGGCGGCCACCGAGCCGATCGCGAACAAGACGATGCCGAGCTGCAGGAAGCCCTTGCGGCCGAACCGGTCGGACAGGCTCCCGGTCGTCAGCAGCAATCCGGCGAACACGAGCACGTACGAGTCGATGATCCACTGGATCTGGCTGTTGGTGGCGCCGAGCTCGGTCATCATCGACGGGATCGCGACGTTGAGGATCGTGTTGTCCATCACGATGATCAGCAGGCTCAGGCAGAGCACGCCGAGGATCCACCAGCGTCGGGCGTGGACGACCGGGTCGAGCGGGGTCCCGACGGGATCGGAGATCAGTTGCATACGATTCGAAACGGTACGGTTCCGTTTCGTATTCCCGCCAGCTCCTCCTGGGTGAACCACGTCACTTGAGTTGATCTGGCTCAAGTTTCCGTAGGCTTTGGTGTCACCATGAGTGACCCCACCGATTCCACTCGCCCAGCCGGCCAGACGGCCACAACGCCCACCGCAACCCCCACCGCAACCCCCGCCCGCCTACCGCTGGCGCTGCTCCCCGCCACGGTTCTGCCCGGAGCCACCGTCACCCTCACGCTCGACGACCCCGCCCTGCGGGCCGCCGTCAGCGCCGCCCGCGAGCACCACGACGGGCGCCTCCTGTTGCGCGGCGCGCCCGACGCCACGCTCGGGGTCGTCGCCCGCGTGCCCGACG
>JAEZFY010000295.1 GCA_023417265.1 Actinomycetes bacterium
CGCCCAGGCCACGCACATCTGGGACGACCTCACGTGAAGCGCGCAGCCGGCGTGGCGGCCGCGCTGCTGCTCGCCGCGTGCGGAGGCGGCGACGGCTCGGGTGGGCCCGGCGGCGTCGGCGGCGATCCCGGCGACTGCACGGTCATCGACATGGCGGTCAGCAGCGAGAAGATCGCCTTGCTGCAGGACCTCGCCGAGCAGTTCAACGAGAGCCCCGAGGCGAGCACCGGTGACGGTTGCTACTTCGTGCGGCCGTACTCGAAGGCGTCGGGCGGCGCCGCCCAGCTGATCGCCGACGGGTGGCCGCAGCCGGAGATCAACGGCGAGCGCCCGGTGATCTGGTCGCCGGCCGCATCCGGGTGGGCGGGCATCGCCAACGAGCGGGCGGGCCGCACGGTGGCTCCCCCTGGCACACCGTTCATGCTGTCGCCGCTCGTCATCGCCATGCCGCAGCCGATGGCTGAGGCGCTCGGCTGGCCCGCCGAACCGATCGGCTTCGCCGACATCGTCGAGCTGGCGAAGAACCCGGACGGGTGGGCGTCGGTGGGGCATCCCGAGTGGGGCCCGTTCCGGCTCGGCAAGACCAACCCGAACTACTCCACGAGTGGGCTCAACTTCACGATCGCCCAGTACTACGCGGCGACCGGCAAGACGAGTGGGCTCACCGTCGAAGACCTCGCCCGCGCCGACGCCGTACAGTTCGGCCGCGACGTCGAGTCGGCCGTCGTCCACTACGGCGACATCACGATGACGTTCCTCAACAACTGGTTCGCCACCGACGTGCGCGGCACGTCGCTCACCTACGCGTCGGCGGTAGCGGTCGAGGAGAAGAGCGTGATCGACTACAACCGCGGCGACCCCGACGGCGTGCTCGCCGCCGGTGAGGTGCCGCGCGTGCCGCGGATCCCACTCGTCGCGATCTACCCGGAGGAGGGCACGCTCTACTCCGACAGCCCGTTCATCGTGCTCGACGCCGAGTGGGTGAGCGCCGAACAGAAAGCCGGGGCGGCGCTGTTCGAGGCGTTCGTGCAACGGCCGGAGAACCAGGCCAAGGTGCTCGAGTACGGCTTCCGTCCGAACAACCCGAACGTGCCGCTCGCCGACCCGGTCTCGGCCGAGTTCGGCGTCGACCCGAACCAACCACAGGCCGAACTCGAGGTCCCCACCGACCAGGTGCTCGTCCGCATCCTCGACACCTGGGCCGAGCAACGTAAGGACGCCCGGGTGCTGCTCGTGCTCGACGTGTCGGGCTCGATGGGCGACCCGGCGAGCGACGACGCCACCAAGCTCGACCTCGCCAAGGACGCCGCGATCGCCGCCCTCGACGACTTCAAGGACACCGACGAAGTCGGCCTGTGGGTGTTCACCACCGACATGGGCGGCAGCGACCCGAACTACGTCGAGCTCGTGCCGCCCGGCCCGATCGGCGCCGACGAGGGCCAGCTCGAAGCGGCCATCGAGCGCCAGTACCCACTCAACGGCACGCCGCTCTACGACGTCGCCGGCAAGGCCTACCAGGCGATGCTCGACTCCTACGATCCGGCGAAGATCAACGCCGTCGTGTTCCTCACCGACGGCGTCAACGACGACGGCATCGTCGGCGACGACGAGGAGCAGTTCACCGACCTGATCGCCAGCCTCCGGTCGGGCAGCGAGGGCGCCCAGTCGCGTCCGGTGCGGATGTTCACGATCAGCTACGGCGACGGTGCCGACACGGTGACCTTGCGGGCGATCTCGCAGGCCACCTCGGCAGCCCACTACGACGCGTCCAACCCGGCCACGATCAACCAGGTCTTCACGGCCGTGATCTCGAACTTCTAGATGGCGCGTTCGTTCCGCGACCGCTTCTTCACGCCACGTGTCGCCCAGGCGATCATGTCGCCGCTCGGGATCGTGGCGTTCGGTGCGGTGACCGCCGGGGCGATCCTGGTCGGCCTGCCGCTCGTGTTGGCGCCGATCGCCGGCGCCGCCGCGTGGGCCGGCAACGTCGCCCGCGCCGTCCCGCGCGACGCGAAGTCGTTCACCGCCGACGCCGGCAAGCTCGCCGAACCGTGGCGCACCTACGTGGAGGAGGCACGCCGCGCCCGCGCCCGCTTCGCCGACGTCGTCGGGTCGATGACCGCCGGCCCGTTGCGGGAGCGGCTCGGGGCGCTCGCCGCGCGCATCGACGATGCCGTCGCCGAGACGAACCGGATCGCCACCCGCGGCAACGCCCTCACCGACGCCATGTCCCGGATCGACACCGTCACCCCGGCTGCCGAGCTCGCCCAACTCGAGGCCGCCCACCGCGGCCGCGGGATGTCGCCGACGACCAGCGAGACGATCCGCTCGCTCAAGGCCCAGGTCGCCGCCGGCGAGCGGATCCGGTCCGCCGCCGAGCAGGCCACGGAGCGGTTGCGGATGCTCGACGCCCGTTACGACGAGCTGGTCGCCCGGGCGGTCGAGGTCAGCCTCGGCACGGGCGATTCGGAAGGCCTCAGCCACGACGTCGACGACCTCGTCACCGAACTCGAGGCACTCCGGCAAGCGCTCGACGACACGCAGACCGCGGCGCTTCCGCAACGGCTGGCCGACGAGCTCGCCGGGCGCACCGAGCGACCCTCGGCTACGTGACGGCGACCGGCCGGGTCGGGTTGTAGGCGAGGTTGGGGCCGAGCAGACGCTCGGCCTGCTTGACGCTCACGCCCTTGCGCTCGGCGTAGCTCTCGACCTGATCGAGCTGCACCCGGCCGACCGCGAAGTAGTGCGCCTCGGGGTGCGCCAGGTAGAGGCCACTGACGGTCGAACCGGGCCACATCGAGTAGCCCTCGGTGAGCCGCACGCCGGCGCGCTGCTCGGCGTCGAGCAGCCGGAACAAGGTGACCTTTTCGCTGTGGTCGGGCTGTGCCGGATATCCGGGGGCCGGCCGGATGCCACGGTACGGC
>JAEZFY010000224.1 GCA_023417265.1 Actinomycetes bacterium
GCCCAAGCTGGTGCTGCTCGACGAACCGGCCGCCGGGCTCCCCGACGACGAGACCGAAGCACTCGGTCGCGTCATCAAGCAGATCCCCGACGTGACCGGGGCCTTGACGATCCTCGTCGACCACGACATGGAGCTGGTCCAGTCGACGTGCGCCGAACTGGCCGTGCTCGACTTCGGACGGGTGATCGCGGCGGGACCGACCGCCGAGGTGCTCGACGACCCGCGCGTGATGGCCGCCTACCTCGGCACCGCCGAGATGGCCGAGCTCGGGGCGGAGGACCCCGAATGACCCGCCGCCTCGACACGGATCCGGGCGCGGCGATGACCGCCGCGGCACCCGCGCACGCCGGGGGCGGGCCGGGCCTGTCGATCAGCAACCTGCACGTCACCCGCGGCGACCGGCCGGTGCTGCACGGCGTGTCGCTCGACGTGCCGGCCGGGCAGATCACGGCCTTGCTCGGCCCCAACGGTGCCGGCAAGTCGACGCTCGTGCTGGCGATCGGCGGTGTGCTCAGGCCGACCGGTGGAGCGATCCGGCTGGGCGCGCGCGACCTGTCCAAGCAGAAGCCCGAGAAGGTGCGCGCGGCAGGCGTCGCCGTGGTGCCCGAGGGACGCCGCCTGCTCCCCAACCTGTCGGTTGCCGACAACCTCAAGGTTGCCACGTACAGCCTCCCCGGCGACGCCGCTCAGCGCGGCATCGCCACGGCCCTGGAACTGTTCCCCGAGCTCACCAAGCGGCTCGACTCGACCGCCCGTTCACTGTCGGGCGGCGAGCAGCAAATGGTCGTCCTCGCCCAGGCCTTGGCCTCGAACCCGCGCGCGCTGGTGGTCGACGAACTCTCGCTCGGGCTCGCCCCGGTGGTCGTCAAGCGCATGATGCCGGTGCTCGAACGGGTCGCCGCCACCGGCGTCGGCGTGTTGCTGATCGAGCAGTTCGCCCACGTGGCCCTCGCCCTCAGCCACGGGGCGTACGTGCTCGAGGGTGGCCGGGTGCAGTACTCCGGCACCGCCGCCGAACTCGCCGACGACCCGGAACTGTTGAAGAAGGCCTACCTGCTCGGCGCCTGAGCGCCGGCCCGAACCGTGCTGCCGCCTCCCATCGAAAGGACCTCCGATGACCATCACCGTCAACCCCGAACTGCGGGCCAACTCCGACCTCGCCGAACGCGCCAAAGGCCTTGTGCCGCTGCTCGACCAGCACGCCGCGTGGACCGACGAGCACGGGCGCCTACACGACGACGTCGTCGCCGCGTTCCACCGCGAGGGCATGTTCCTGATGTGGGTACCCAAGGAGCTCGGCGGGTTCGAGATGAACCCGGTCGAGTCGCTCGACGTGCTCGCCCTCAGCGCCTACGGCGACGCCTCGGCGGGATGGGTGCAGATGGCCGCGTGCCTGTCGATCGGCACCGGCGCGGCCTACCTCGGCGACGCCGCCGTGGCCGACTTGTTCCACGACGGCACGTACCCCGTGATCGCCGGGCAGGGCACGCGGCCCGGCAGCGCCGTCACCGTCGACGGCGGCCACCGGATCAGCGGCGAGTGGAGCTTTGCCTCGGGTCTGTTGCACGGCGACCACATCCACACGCTCGTGATCACCGACCAGGGTGAGGGACGGATCTGCGTCCTGCCGGTCGACCAGCCCGGCGTCGAGCTCAAGCTCGACAGTTGGAACGTGATGGGCCTGCGCGGCACCGGGTCGATCGACTACACGATCAGCGACGTGTTCGTCCCCACCGACTACTCACACTTCGCGTTCACGGTCGAGCCCGAGCGCGGCGGCAACATTTACCGGTCGGGCATCATCGGGACGGCCTTGATCTGTCACTCGGGCTGGGCGATCGGCGTCGGCCGGCGCCTGCTCGACGAGCTCGAGGCCTACGCCCAAGCGAAGGTCGGGCGCCCCGGCTCGCTCGCCGACAGCGACGCTTTCCTGCAGCAGTTGGCGAAGCTCGAGGGCGTGTACCGGGCCGGCAAGGCGTTCGCCTACGAGGCGTGGGCCGACGCCACCGAGACGATGCTCGCCGGCAAGCCGTTGTCGTTGCGCCAGAACACGCTGATCCGGCTGGCCCTCGGGCACGTCACCGATGCGCTCGCCGACGTGGCCCAGGGCGTGTATGCGTTGTCCGGCACGACCGGCCTGCGCGAGGGCACGATCCAGCGGCTCGTGCGCGACGTCCACGCCGGCACGCAACACGTGACGAGCGGCCCGAACATGTGGACCAATGTCGGCAAGGAACTGCTCGGCCAAGGTGCCGGCAAGCAGTGGATCCTCCTCGACCTCGTCGACGCCTGACCAAGAACCCCATCCAACCGGTGGTGTCAGAGTGACAGGACCCGGATCGCGTTGTCCTTCATGATCTGTTGACGGGCGGCGTCGGGGACGTCGAGCGTCGCGAAGTCGCGGATCCAGCGCTCGGGGTCGATCACGGGATAGTCGCTGCCGAACAGGAACTTGTGGCTGAGGTACGAGCTGAACGCGCGCACGAGCTGCGGGGCGAAATACTTCGGCGACCAGCCGGACAGGTCGATGTACACGTTGCCTTTGTGGGTCGCCATCGAAATCGCCTCGTCCTGCCACGGCACGGAGGGGTGGGCGAGGATCACGGTCAGGTCGGGGAAGTCGGCGGCCACGTCGTCGATCAGCATCGGCTGGCTGTAGCGCAGCTTGAGGCCGCGCCCGCCGGGCATCCCGGCACCGATGCCGGTCTGGCCGGTGTGGAACACCGCCGGCACACCTGCGTCGGCGATCGCTGCGTAGATCGGGTACACGGCCGGGTCGTTGGGCGCGAACGCCTGCATCGTCGGATGGAACTTGAAGCCGCGCGCGCCGGCCGCGGCGAGCGCCCCGACCTGCTCGACGGCGCGTTCGACCTGCAGCGGGTCGACCGAACCGAACGGGATCAGCACGTCGGCGAACTCGTTGGTGACGCGCTCGACGATCTCCATGCTCGACAGCGCGGGGTGACCCATCGCCGTGGTCGAGTCGACCGTGAACACCACCGCGGCCATGCCGAGTTCCTGGTACTTGGCGGCGATCCGCTCGAGCGTCGGCGTGCGGTCGGCACCCGACTTGAAGTACGCCGCCGAGGCGTCGAGCAGCTCCTGGTCGAGCGAGAAGCAGCCGTGGCCGTCGGACTCGACGTGGACGTGCGTGTCGATCGCGGTCAGGTTGCCGGTGTCGATGCTCGTGCGGTTGTCGCTGGGGCTGTTGGCGCTGGTCATCGGGTCTCCTGTGCCTCGGGACGCGTGCTCGGCAGCGGCCGTCGGCGGGCGTAGTCGACGTAGGCGTCGAGGGCGGGTGGATTGAGGAGTGCGTCGCGGCTCGCCACCGTTTCCGGGGCGACGCCCTGGAGGATCTTCTTGACGGGCAGTTCGAGCTTCTTGCCCGTGAGGTTGAGCGGCACGTCGGCGACGCCGACGATCGCGTCGGGCACGTGGCGCGGCGACAACTCTGCTCTGAGCACGTCGCGCAGCTCGCGCTCGAGCGCGGCGTCGACCGTGTGACCTTCGGTGGGGACGACGAACAGGATCAGCTCGCCCGGTCCGCCGGACGGATCTTCGAGGTGCACCACCAGGCTGGTGGCGACCTGGGGCAGCTCGTCGACCACGCGGTAGAACTCGCCCGTGCCGAGCCGCACCCCGCCCCGGTTGAGGGTGGCGTCGGAGCGGCCGGTGACGTTGCAGGCGCCGTTCTCGTCGAAGACGATCCAGTCACCCTGGCGCCACACGCCGGGGTAGCGGTCGAAGTAGGTGTCGCGGTAGCGCTCGCCGCCGGGGTCGTTCCAGAAGCTGACGGGCATCGACGGCAGCGGTTCGGTGATCACCATCTCACCGAGCTCGCCGACGACGGGCCTGCCGTCGGCGTCGAACGCGTACACCGCGGTGCCGAGGCAGGGGCCGGAGATGGCGTTCGCCCACACCGGTAGGAGGGGGTTGCCCTGCACCATGCCGGAGCACACGTCGGTGCCGCCCGAGCCGTTGATCAGCTCGACACCGTGGTCGCCGAGGTGGCTCAACGACTCGACCAGCCAGCGGGCGGTGTCGGGCGGGAGCGGCGAACCGGCCGTGCACACGCGGGTGAGCGCGAGTCCCTCGATCGCGGTCAGGTCGAGGTCGGCCTTGCGACAGGCGGCGAGATAGTTCGGGCTGAGGCCGAGCAGCGTGGCCCGCAGCTCGGCCGCCAGGTCCCACTGGCTGCGCACCCGCGGGTACGCCGGGTTGCCGTCGAGCATCACGATCGACGCCCCGGTGAGCAGCACCGACACGAGCGCGTTCCACATCATCCACGCCGTGGTGGTGAACCACATCAGCCGGTCGCCGGGGCCGAGATCCCACTGCAGGGCGAGGTTCTTGAAGTGTTCGAGCAGGATCCCGCCGTGGCCGTGCACGATCGCCTTCGGGAGGCCGGTCGTGCCCGACGAGAACAGGATGCACAGCGGGTGCTCGAAGGCGACCTGGGCGAACTCGAGGGGTTGCCACTCGGCAGTGAGCTCGGGCCAGCGCACGAGCCGGGCGGCGGCGGGCAGCGTGTTCGGGTCGAGCGGATCGCGCCCGTAGGGCACTTCGACGATGACCCGCACGGTCGCCAGGGCGGCCGCGATCGCGGCGGTCTGCTGGCGCCGGTCGACGTACTTGTCGCCGTAGATGTAGCCGCCGATCGACAACAGCACGGTCGGCTCGATCTGGGCGAAGCGGTCGATCACGGCGCGGTCGCCGAACTCGGGGGCGCAGGCCGCCCACGTCGCGCCGAGGCTGGCGCAGGCGAGGAAGGCCACGAGCGTCTCGGGCACGTTGGGCAGGTAGCCGACGACCCGGTCGCCCGGACCGACGCCGAGTTCTCGGAGCCCGGCTCGGGCGCGGGCCACCTGGTCGGTGAGTTCACCGTAGGTCAACTCGACCCGGTCCCGGGTCTGCGAGATCGCGGTCACGGCCGGAGCGTCGTCGGCGAAGCGTCCGCCGACGACGTGCTCGGCATAGTTCAGCCGGGCACCCTCGAACCACCGCGCCCCGGGCATCGTGTGCGCGTCGAGCACCCGGGTGTAGGGCGTCGAGGAGCGCACGTCGAAGTACTCCCACAGCGACTCCCAGAACGCTTCGACGTCGGCAATCGACCATGCGTGCAGCTCGCGGAAGCCAGCGAAGTGCAGGCCGCGCGTGCGCTCGAGCCAAGCCAGGTAGGCGCCGAGTTTGGTGGTCGTGCGGGCGTCGGGAGCGGGCGTCCAGATCGGCGCCATCCCGAACGCGGTGTCGGTGTGCATGCGGCCCCTTTCGAGCCGGGCGCTGCGACGCCCGGGCGTTGCCGACCCCCCGGTCGGAGCTTGTGTGGTCTAGCAGCTGTCCGGTGCCCGGCCCGAAGCGAGCGGCACGGCTCGGGTCGATGCCCGCTCGTGGGGGCCGGTGACCCGTCGGCGGCTACCGTCGAGCCGATGTCCTCTTCTGGGGCGCGCCGACGCTTCGACCGCCGCGCCGCGGCGGTTTTCGCGGCTGTGCTCCTGGCCTACGTCGTCGGATCCGAGTTTGCTTTCCGGCTCGCCGACGCGGCCGACCTCGATGCCGTGCTGTTCGTGCCGGCCGGGGTCACCGCCGGCGCCTTGCTGCGACTCCACCCGCGGCGGTGGCCGTACGTGCTCGCCGCGGCGGCCACCGGCGAGCTCGTCCAGGACCTGCGCGCCGGTTACGACGCATTCGAGTCGCTCGGCTTCGTCGCCGCCAACGTGGTCGAGCCGCTGCTCGCCGCGCTCGTGGTGCGCCAGCTCGTCGGGCCCCTGCTCGACCTGTCGTTCCGCCGCCAGGTCAGCATCTACCTCGCCGTCGCCGTGGCCGGTGCCCCGATGATCGGCGCCCTGATCGGGGCGCTCAGCAACGCCGCCCTCGGTGGCGAGGACTTCGCCGAGACGTTCGTCCAGTGGTGGCTCGGCGACGCCGTCGGCGTGCTGCTCGTCGGCACGCTGATCGTCGTCTGGCAGAGCTCGCCGGACCGGGCGAGCATCGGCGGTGTGTGGGGCATCCCCGTGCTGGTCGGCACGACCGCCGGCAGCGCAGCGGTGGTGCTGGCGACCGACTTGCCACTGCTGTTCGTCGCCCTCACCGGCGTGGTGGTGGCCGGCGCCCAGTTCGGGGCGCGTGCCGTGGCGGTCTGCGCGGCCGCCTCGGCGGCAGCGATCGTCATCTGTGCGACGTTCGACGACGGCCGGCTGCTGGCGGGGATGTCGGACGGCACGGCGGTGATCATCATCAAGCTCAAGTTGCTCGTGTTCGCGTCGGCCGGGCTGGTGGTTGCGGCCGAAGTGTTCGAGCGTGAACGCATGACGGCGACCGCCGAACGCCTGCGCGCCGAGGCCGAGGCCGAGCACGCAATCGTGCGCCGCCTGCAACGCCTGCTGTTGCCCCCCGAACACATCCGCGGGGCCCACTTCGAGGCGTTCGGTTCGTACCTCGCCGGCACCAGTGCGCTCGGGGTCGGTGGCGACTGGTACGACGTCGCCGAGCTGCCGGACGGGCGCGTGTTCATCACCGTCGGCGACGTGGTGGGCAGCGGCAGTTCGGCGGCCGCCGTGATGGCCCGCCTGCGAGCCCTGATGTTGGTCCTCGCCGCCCGGGCGGGCGACGCCGGGGAACTGCTGACAGCACTCGACGAGCACGCCGATCAGACCATCGACGCCTTCGGTTCGACGGTGTGGGCAGGCCTGTTCGACCCGTGGACCCGGGAGCTCTCGTATGCCTCGGCCGGCCATCCCCCCGGGTTCCTGTTGCCGGCCGGGCGACCCGTCGTGCGCCTCGTCCACGAGGTGTCGACGCCGCTCGGCGTCACCGCCGGGGAACCCAAGTCGGCGGGGGTGATCGTGCTCGAGGGGACGGCGACGATCGTGCTCTACACGGACGGCCTGGTGGAGCAGCGCGACGAATCGATCGACGTGAGCCTCGACCGACTCGAGGCGACGCTGCGCACCATCGACGGCCGGGCGGGGTACCCCGAGGCGCTGGTCACCGCCCTCGTGCCGTCGAGCCACCACGACGACACGGTGGTGCTGGCGGTGGCGGTGCGGCCGGCGCAGGGCGCCCGGCCCGACCCGGTCAACGGCGCAGGGCTGACTCCAACTCCGCCTTCGACATCGACGAACGCCCCCTGACGCCGCGCTGGCGCGCTTCGTTGTAGAGCTGCCGGTACGTGCGTCCGCCGGGCCCGCGGTGCGAGCGCAGCCCGCCGCGGCGCCCCGAAGAGAGGTCGTCGGTGGACGTTCGGCTCGCCTCGCGCGCTTCGCCGGCGCGGGCGCGTTCCTTGTTGACCGTACGCGCGGCGATCTCCTCGGCCTTGTCCTCCGATTCGCCGCGTTCGAGCAGGCCGTCCTTGATGTGCTCGTACTGCCGCTCGCGCTTGTTGCTCCAACCTGGCTGTGGCATGAACTCGCGATACCCCATTGCCCGTCGCGCTACCCGTCACGGGACGCCACCGACGCGCCGACTCCCGCCCGCACGGTACGGGCGACGGTTCGCGACATCGTCCGATGGGTACCAGAGAGCGCATGAGTGACGCCGCCCAGAGCCACCGTTCGCCGACGCTGCGGGAATGGGCCCAAGGCCTCGCCCCGCGACTCGACGTGGTGTCGTCGTCGGTGCCCGAGCCGACCCTGCAACCCGGCGACCTGCTGGCCGTGTTCGGGTCGGGCGAAGCCGCGCGAGCCCTCGTGCTGGTGTTGGAGCGCATCGAGCCAGCCGACCAGGCGGTCGGCTTCGTCGCCCTCGGCACGGCTCCCGACCACCAGCAACGCCGCACCGCCGAGACCGGCGCCGACCCCGAGGGCGTGAGCAGCCACACCGCCAACCGCGTCCTGCGCGGCGGCCTGCCGGGCGCCCTGATCGGCGGGGCCGGCATGGGCGCCGCGGTGGCGGCGATCTGGGGTGGAACGGGTGCGGTCATCGGCGCAGTGCTCGGCGGCGCGGCGATCGGCGCCGTCGCCGGCGGCACGATGTCGATGGCCAAGGGCACCGGGTGGAGCGAGGCGTACGAGCACGCCTTCGTCGACCCAGACGCCACCGACGTGGCCGTCGTGCTGTTCCACTCCGACGACGCCGAACGGATGCGCGCCGCCGAGGCGGCAGCCGCCGATGCCCAGCACGCGGACGGCGCCCGGCTCGCACGGGTCGACGAGACCGGCGAGGTGCGGACGTTCACCGCCCGGTCGGTCAGCTGAGGGCCGCGCGCAGGCGGCTACCAGCGACGCTGGGCGACGATCTCGAGCGTGCCGTCGGCGTGGTGCACGTCGACCTGGTCCGACACCTGCCGGACGATCCCGAGCCCCCGCCCGGTACGCACCTCGGGTGACGGCAAGCCCCACTGTTCGGGCGCGCCGAGCGTGGCTTCGCCCCCGGCGCTACGTACGGCGATCGCGGCCGTACTCGGCCCCGCGGCAACGGTGACCCGCACCGGGGCCTCGGCCGGTTGGCCGTGTTCGATCGCGTTCGTGACGAGCTCACTGGTGGCCAGCACCAGGTCGGCGACGATGTCGCGGGGCACGCGTCCGGCGAACGCGCGGGCCACGAAACGCCGCGCCGCGGCAACGCTTGCCGTCTCGGCGTCGAGGTCGAGGACCTCGACCTGGTCGGCCTCGATGCCGTTCACTCGGCGGTCGCTCCCGCTCGCGGCTCGATGTCGGCCTGCTCGGCGAACCCGCGCAGCTGCTCGAGCGTGGCGCGCAACAGGCGCGACACATGCATCTGCGAGATGCCCATTCGTTCGGCGATCTGCGATTGCGAGAGCCCGCCGTAGAAGCGCAGCTCGACGATCGTGCGTTCGCGCTCGGGCAGCTGAGCGAGCAGACCAGCGACCGCGTCGCGGTCGTCGACGATGCCGTACCCCGGGTCGCCGTCGTCGGCCAGGCGGGCGGCCCCGGACGATCCGTCGTCGGGGGTCGCGTCGAGCGACCCGACGGCGCGGGCGTCGGTGGCGGCCAGCCCGAGCAGCACGTCGTCGCGTGAGATGCGGAGCTCCTCGGCGACCTCGTCGACGGTGGGCGGGCGGCCCAGGCTGTGCGTGAGCCGATCGATGCTCGCCCGCACGGACAGGTGCAGCTCCTTGGCGCTGCGCGGCACCTGCACGGCCCAGGTGGCATCGCGGAAGTAGCGCTTCAGCTCGCCTTCGATCGTGCGCCCGGCAAACGCCGCGAACGGAACGCCGCGGCCGGGGTCGAAGCGGTCGACCGACTTGACGAGCGCCAGCAGGGCGACCTGCTCGAGGTCGTCGTCGCGGCGCGGGCCGCGTTCGAACCGCCGGGCGATGTGCACGGCGAGACCGATGTGCATCTCGACGAGTTGGTTGCGCAGCGCCCGTTTACCGGTGCGGCGCCACTCCTCGAAGAGCTCGGTGGGATCAGTCGCCATTGCCCGCGGAGGTGCGCTTGTGGATGACCAGCGCCCCGTCGGCGACCTCGAACTCGTCGGCCACCGCCTCGATGATGCGCAACGCCAGCGGATCGATGTCGGCTCGCGTGAGTGGGGTCGCGTCGGCTACCTCGGTGGCGCTGACGCGTACGGTCAGTACCCCGGTGTCGCTGGCGAACCGGATGCCGATCCGCCCCGGACCCGCCTCGGGAGCGGCGTCGACGACCACCGCGACCGCTTCGTCGACGGCGAGGCGGAGATCGTCGATCTGGTCGACGTCGAAGCCGAGGTCGGCCCCGACGCTGGCGGCCACCACGCGGGCGGTGGCGATGTACCGGTGGCCGAGCGGGAGCACCAGCTCGATGTCGTCAGTCGTGGACGACGCACGCTCCGAAGCAGAAGTGTTCATGGCACGTGTCAACCTACTTGTCGGTGCCGCCGCGCCCGGTGCGCAACGGCCGTGCGGTTGGTTAGGGTTTGCGGTATGAGCGGGATGAGTGGAGCGGCCGCCCCGTTGTCGATCACGCCGACGGCTCGTGGCGTGGCCGTCCGCGGCGAGATCGATGCCCACACGGCACCGGCCCTGGCGGCCGCACTCGCGGCGGCCGAGCAGCAACCGCTCGTCGTCGACCTGGCGGAGGTCGACTTCGTCGACTCGAGCGGGTTGCGCGTGTTGCTCGAGGCGCACCAGACGATGGCCGCGGCGGGGCGGGCACTGGTGCTCGCCCGCCCGTCGGACGCGGTGCAGCGCGTGCTCGCCGTCGCCGGCCTTGACGAGTACCTCGAGATCTCCGCCACCTGAACTCGCATGGCCCGGCGGTACCCGGGGCCGCGGCGCCGACAAACGTGGCGATTGTCACCGCTCCGGCGGGCCAAACCGGGCGCGCGTAACGGGCCGGGCCGCCGGCCGAACGCGGTCGGCGGTGGCCCGGCCCGGCGGCTGGGTGTCTTGGTTGCGTAGCTCTTGGCGGGGGCTGGCTCAGGGGGCGAGGGTGTCGTCGACGCCGTCGTCGAGATCGCCGTCGTCGAGGTCGTTCTCGAGGTCGTCGAGGTTGTCGTCGACGCCGTCGACCGGATTGTCGATGTCGTCCGGATCGCCGTCGTCATCACTGCAGGCCACGGCGCCGAGCGACAGGGCGGCGACGGCGAGCGGGGCGAGCCAGCGGGTCGAACGGTTGGGGGTGCGTGTCTTCATGGCCTCGGAGTACCCGCGGCTGCCGGAGACTGAAACACAACCGCAACATTCGCGGCCTCCGGGTCACTGGCCGGGCAGGTCTGGCTCCATCACGAAGTCGAAGGCGACCACGTCACCGGACATGTCGACGAGCAGGCCCTCGCGGACGCCGAACACCGTGTCGCTGTCGAGGTACGGCGAGTCGCGGTCGAACAGGTGCGTGACGATCGTCTTGTAGCCCGGCGCGCTGAGGAGCACATGGGTGTGCGCCGGACGGAAGTTGTGGCGCCCACCGACGGCAAGCATCCGCCCGACGGGGCCGTCGCCCGGCACCGGGTAGGGCACGGGGCGGTTGGTGACGAACTCATAGGCCCCGTCGGCGCCGGTGGTGAAGCGTCCACGCATGTTCATCTCCGAGCGATCGGTGTACTGCACGTCGTAGAGCCCGTCCGAGTCGCCCTGCCACACGTCGAGCACGGCGCCTTCGATCGGCTCGCCGGCGAGGTTCGTGACGGTGCCGCGGAACGTGCGCGGCTCGCCGTTCGGATCGGTGCCCACGATCGAGTCGCCCATCGGCCGGTCGGGGGCCGCCGGGCGGTGGAACGGCCCGAGCACGGTCGGTTCGGTGGTGCCGGGGGCGCTGTTCTGGTTGATCATCTCGACCAGCATCGAGACGCCGAGCGTGTCGGACAGGAGGATGAACTCTTGGCGCTTGTCGTCGCTCCAGTGGCCGATCTCGGTGAGCAGTTGGATGCCGGCGAACCATTCCTCGCGGGTCAGCCCGACCTCCTCGACGAACGCGTAGAGGTGTGTGATCGCGGCGCGGATGAGCTCGCCGGCGCGGGCGTCGGTGGCGTTGGAGTACGCCGCCAGCACCTGCTGGCGGTGGTCGGCAGTCGTGAATCCCATGATGTGCCCCCTCTGTGTCTGTGTGGTTGAGTCGCTGTCCGCCCGATCACTCGGCGTGGATCACGACGGCGATGCCCTGGCCGACGCCAATACACATGGTCGCCAGCCCGTAGCCGCCCCCGATGCGTCGGAGGTGGTGGGCGAGCGTGGTCAGGATCCGAGCGCCCGAGCAGCCGATCGGGTGGCCGATCGCGATCGCCCCGCCGTTCGGATTGACGATCGCCGGGTCGAGCTCGGGCAGCTCGGCCAGGCACGCCAGCGACTGCGCCGCGAACGCCTCGTTGAGTTCGACCGCGGCGAGGTCGCCCCACCCGATCCCCGCCCGGGCCAGCGCCCGCCGCGATGCCTCGACCGGGCCGAGCCCGTAGAGGTGCGGATCGATGCCCGACACCGCCCGGCTCACGACCCGGGCGAGCGGCTCGCGGCCGATCCGCTCGACGCCCGCTTCGCTGGCGAGCAGGAGCGCCGCGGCGCCGTCGTTCATCGGCGACGAGTTGCCGGCCGTCACCGTGCCGCCCTCGCGGCGGAACACGGGCTTGAGCCG
>JAEZFY010000062.1 GCA_023417265.1 Actinomycetes bacterium
GCCCGGCTCGCCGCGGCCGGCGCCCGACGCCGAGGCGGTGCTCGACGACTGACCCGCACGGGGCGCTGCCGCGACGTCAGTGGCGGCGCCGCCAGGGGCGTTGCCGGCGCAGCGTGAGTGTGCGCTCGACACGGTCGAGGAACTGCTCGCGATCCGTGGCGGTCGCCCGATCGAGGCCGTACATCGCGCACCACGTGGTGCGCGTGCGCGGCGAGCACATCAGGCGGATCGAACGGAACACGGTGCGCTTGCCACCCTCGCCCTGCAACGCGTTGACGAGCTTGCTCGAACCGTGGGTCGTGACGACCACGATCCGGCGGACGTTGCCCAGCAGTGGGCGCAGCACGGCGCTGCCGGCCGGCAGCTCCCACGCCACGCCCGCCACCCAGACGCGATCGATCCAGCCCTTGAGCATCGCCGGCTGGCCGCCCCACCACGTCGGGTACACGAGCACGAGCGTGTCGGCCCAGGCCAAGTCATCGGCGTAGCGCTGCAGTTCGGGGGCCACGCCGGGCTCGGCGTGCGCCTGCCGTTCGGGCAGCGACATGGCCGGCTCGAAGCCGTCGCCGTAGAGGTCGGTGAGGCGTACCTCGTGGCCACCCGCGGCGAGCCCGGCGAGCGCCCGGTCGCGGCAGGCGGCGCCGAACGAATCGGGCACCGGGTGGCAGAAGACGACGAGCACTCTCACAGACGGGCCATCCGCGCGTGCACCCGCGTGAGGAACGCCGCTCGGTCGGCGTCGTCGCAGGCGTCCATCTTGTACATCCCGAGCCAGAGCGGGCGGGCGCGCCACCCGCACGACAGCCGCAGCGTGCGCGTGAGCGTGCGGCGCCCGTTGTCGTTGATCGCTGCGACGTACGCCCGTGGCGACCCGTACGTGGACACCCCGACGATCCGGCGCACCTGCGGGAGACCGGGCCGGACCCGACCGGCGGCGTCGAACCGGAACGCGACGCCCGGGACCATCACCCGCTCGAGCCAGCCCTTGAGCATCGCCGGAAGCCCGCTCCACCACGTCGGGTAGACGAACACCAGCAGCTCGGCGCGACGGACCAGGTCGGCGTGTTCGGCGACAACCGCGTCGAGGATCGGCTGGTCACCCTCGTAGGCGCGGCGTTCGGCAGTGCTCAAGGCCGCTCGGAAACCGATCGCGTAGAGATCGAGCACGTCGACGTCGTGCCCACCCTCGCGCAGCCCCGTCACGGCCGCCTCGGCGAGCGCGTGCCCGTACGACTCCGGGTTCGGGTTGGCGAGCACCACGAGCGCGCGCACTGCGGCGTCAGCGCCCGAGTTTGGCGAGCAGCTGGGCCCGCGCCGCTGGCCAGTCGGCGCTGGTGATGCCGAACACGGCGGTGTCGCGCGGCGCCGCCGGCTGGCCGGGCGGCACGTGATCGCCGTGGCGCACCCGGTGGTTGCGCAGGACGCCTTCGAAGCGCGCTCCGACGCGTTCGATCGCGGCCCGGCTGCGGGCGTTGTTGGCGTCGGTGGCCAAGCAGACCCGCCACGCCCCGATCGTGTCGAACGCGTGCGTGAACATCAGCAGCTTGGCTTCGGTGTTGATCGCCGTGCGTTGTGCCGGGGCCGACAACCACGTGCCGCCGACCTCGACCTCGTCGGGGAGCGAGCGCCCGGCGTACCAGCGCAGCTCCATCATCCGTGTGCATCCGATCGGCTCGCCGGTGACGGCGTCGATCTGGGTGAACGGCAGCACCGCACCGGTGGCCTGCTCGGCGAGCAAACCCTCGACGTAGGCACCCATCGCCGCCCGGCCGTCAGGCACGTTGGTCCAGGCGTAGGTGGCCCGGTCGATCGCGGCCGCGGCCACGAGGGCGTCGACATGCTCGACCGCGAGCGGCACGAGGCGGACGTGCGTACCGGTCAGGGTGACGGGGGAGAGCGGTGGTTGGCCGGCCACGGCCGGAACCTAACCGACCCTGCCGGCGCGTCGCGAGTGCGTATCAGACGTCGAACACGGCGTGGGCGACGAGCAGCACCGCTCCGGCGAGGGCGACCGCCGAGAACAGCCGGGCGGTCCATACGCCGACCGCCGAGACTGTCGGCTCGGTGCCGGCGGTGGTGTCGCTCGGGGCTGCCCACGGCGCGGCGGCGAGCAACAACAGCAGCCCGGCGGCGATCAGCAACGCCAGGCCGTACAGGGCCACCCCGTGGTCGGCGACGATGCTCAGCCCGGCGATCACGAGCGCCGGTCGCACGACGTGGGGGATCGCCACCGGCGTCAACGCCGCCAGCCACCCAGCCGGCGCGGCGATCGCTGCCGGGCGCGGACGGAACAGATCGACGCCGGCCGCCAGCACGCACAGGCCCGCCGCGGCGAGCCGCATCGCCGGCTGGCTGACGTCGAGCGCGTCGAGCAACCAGCCCGACAACGCCCCGATCGCGAGCAGCACGGCGGCACCACCGGCCGCACCGACGGCGACCGCCGGCGTGGCGATCCCGCCCGGTGTGCGCCGGATGCCGAGCGCCGCGCGCACGGGGTTGAGGACGCCGACGGCGACGATCAGCCACAGCCACCCGACCGGCTCGGTGCCGGCGATGTCGCTCGGCGAGTCGAGGATCGGCAAGGTCGCGAGCAGGGCGCTGAGCGCGTGTTGTTGGTCGTCCATGCGGGTCACGTCGTTCTGGAACCAGGCACCGGCCACCTGGCCGGGCGAACTGTAGGCGGTGGCCTCGGGCGGCGTCACTTGCGCCGCGAGGGCCAGCCCGACGATGCACGTCTGGCGCTCGGCGAGCGGGGCGCGCAGGTCGGCCAGGCGGTCGTCGGCCTGGGCCGCCCGCCACAGACCGCCGAGGCCTTCACCGAACACGCCGTAGCCGCCGCCCCGCGGCTCGAACGTGCCGCGGACCCAGGTGCCCCAGGGTCCGAAGCGTTGACTGATCGAACGCACGCGCTGGCCGAGCACGCCGCCCTGGCGCCGGGTGAAGTCGAGCTCGGCGTCGCTGAGCGGGCGCTCTGCCGGCCGATCCGGGAACGACGCCGTTTCGCCGAGGCCGTAGCCCGACCAGTGATCGGCCAGCGGCGGCCACAGATCTTCGGTGTGGTCGCGCTCGGTGGCGAGGTAGTGGCCGACCCGATCGGCGATCGCCCCCCACCCGTCGTCGGGGAACTCACGGTGCAGCCGCGCCAACGCCCACCACGCCTCGCCGGTGTAGTAGATGGAGTACACGTCGGGGCGGGGCCGGTCGGGCTCGAGGTCGTAGTAGCCGAGGACGGCCCCATTGGCTTCCACCTGGCCGGCAAGGAACCGCCCGAGTCGGGCGAGCACCGTGTCGTACTGCGTGTCGCCGGTGACCTGGCGTCGCTCGACCAGGGCCGCCGTCATCAGCGCGTTCGTGCCCGCCTGCACGGCGTTGCCGGTGTACACGCCGAGCCAGCCGTGACGCTCGACCGACTGGCCGAGCGCCCAGGCGAGTCCACGATCGGCGCTCTCGAGCGCGCCCGGGTACTCGTGCGCGGCGGCCTGGTAGAGCGACATCATCACGCCCGCGTGGCGGACGACGTTGTAGTCGCCGGAGGCGAAGTACTCGGCCCGCCCCGTCGCCCGGTCGTATTCGTACAACCAGGTGCCATCGGGCTGCTGGTTGTCGACGATCCAGGCGACCGTGCTGCCCGCCGCGGCTTCGATTTCGGGAGCGCTGACGGCGGGGCAGTGCTCGGGCGGGGCGGCCGCTCCGAACGTGACCGCCGCGGCAGCCAGCGTGAGCAGGGGAGTAGCGGCCAGGCGCCGGGTCACCGAGGACATCCGGCGGGAGCTTAGGGAACGCGGGCGGTGCGGCATAGCGTTGGTGCCGTGTTCGAGGGCCCGTTCGCGCTGGCGCTCCTGGCCGGGATGGTCGCCACGGTGAACCCGTGCGGGTTCGCCCTGCTGCCGGCATACCTCGCCGCGTTCGTCGGCCTCGACGACGCGGCCGGCCAGCGCGGGTGGCTCAACCGCTGGGGCGCGGTCGGTCGGGCGGTCGCCGTCGCCGCCGTGTTGACGGCCGGGTTCATCACCGTGTTCGGGGTGTTCGGGGCGGTGATCTCGAAGGTGATCGACGACGCCGAACGGCACCTCCCGTGGGTCACGGTCGTGATCGGGCTGGCGATGGTGGCGCTCGGGGTGTGGTTGTTGCTCGGCCGTTCGCTCACGCTGGCACTGCCGAAGTTCCAGCGCGGTGGCGCCGACGGCACCTACGTGTCGATGTACCTGTTCGGGGTGTCGTACGCCCTCGCGTCGCTGACGTGCACGATCTCGCCGTTCCTCAGTGTTACGACGGTGGCGTTCCGGGCCGGTAGCTACCCGTCGACGGTGGCCGTGTTCGCCGCCTACGGCCTGGGGATGGGTGTGATCGTCGGTGTGCTGACGGTTGCCGTGGCGCTTGCCAAGGCCGGTCTCGTCGCCCGCGTCCGGGCGCTCGTGCCAGTGGTGAACCGTGTCGCCGGGGCGCTGTTGGTGGCAGCCGGGGCGTACGTGGCGTACTACGGCTGGTACTCCGAGCGCGTGCTCGACGGGTACAGCGGTACCGACCCGGTCGTTGACGCGGCGATGGCTATCCAGCGCCGACTGCGCGCGCTGCTGCCCTCGCAAGACTCGGCGGTGTGGTGGACCGTGGCGGCCGGCCTCGCCCTCGTCGGGTTCGCGGTGTGGGGGTGGCTGCGGCGCCCGTCGGTCAGGCCGACGCCGACGGGAACAGCTCGCGGTAGCTGAGCCACGGTCCGGCACCGGTGGCGGCCAGCACGGCGTGGGCGATCGCCCGCGCCACCGTGTCGGCCGCGGCGGCGAGCACCGGCCCGACGAGTGCCGGGCGCGTGCTCGCCGACAGGTAGACGTCGCTGTCGGGCGCGGCCAGCGGCGCCGTACCCGTCGCCAGCGCAAACGCGACGTCGCCGTCGTGGTACTGATGGATCGGGTCGATCGCCCGGGCCATGCCGTCGTGGGCCGCAGCCGCGAGGCGAGTGCACTCGGGTTTCGACAGGTCGGCGTCGGTGGCGACGACGGCGAGCGTGGTGTTGAGCGGACGCGGCTCGCGGGGGAGCGCACGGTACGCGCGTGCCTCGGCGGCGGCCGGCCGGCGGAGGGTGAACTCGCCGGGTAGCCCGCGGGCCGCGCCCCACAGACGTCCGGTGGCCGGATCGACCGCGCTGCCGGCAGAGTTGACGACCACCAGCGCGGCGACGGTGACCCCGCTGTCAAGGACGCAGCTCGCCGCGCCGACGCCGCCCTTCAGCGGGCCGGCGTGGGCGCCGGTGCCGGCTCCGACCGAGCCCAGCTCGACAGCCTCGGCACTGGCCGCGGCGGCCGCAGCGCGGCCGAACGCCCCGGTCGGCACGTTCCCGAACCGCCCGCCGGCACCGAGATCGAACAGCACCGCGGCCGGCACGATCGGCACGACGTGGTGCGGGTCCGGTCCCACCCGGTAGCCGCGACGCTGCTGGGCGAGCCAGCGCCGGACACCGTCGGCGGCGGCCAGCCCGTAGGCGCTGCCGCCGGTGAGGCACACGGCGTCGACGTGAGGCACGAGCCCGGTCGGGTCGAGCGGCGTGAGCTCCGACGTGCTCGCCCCACCGCCCCCGACCGACACGCCGCCGGCCGTGCCGAGCGGGGCGAGCACGACGGTCGTACCGGTGAGCCACCCGTCCGCACGCCGAGCGTGATGTCCGACGCGGATCCCGGCGACGTCGACGAGCGAGTTGGTGGGGCCGGCGATCACCACCCGAGCATGCCCGATGCGGCGCCGGGCCGGTGACCCGGCGACGGCGGCGTACAAACGTGGTTGTTGTAATTCCGACTGAACAGGTAAGAATTGCAGACATGCGATATCGATCTCTTGTCACGGCCCTCACCGCACTCGCCCTCGCCGGCGCCGCGTGCGGCGGCGACGAAG
>JAEZFY010000093.1 GCA_023417265.1 Actinomycetes bacterium
GTGTGCTCGCGCTCGGCGACCCGGAGCAGGCGGCCGACCTGCTCAACCGCTCGGTCGCGCTGACCCCGCGCGACGACCGCGGCGAGCACATCCGCCGCGCTGCGTTGGCTGGGCACGCCTCCGTCGAGGCTGGCGACTGGGAACGCGCGCTCGACCTGCTCGAGCCGATCGTCGGCGAGGTCGGTGACCGCCCGGAAGGGCGTTCGGCGCGCTCGGCGTACCCGGTTGCCGTCAACCGCCTGCGCGGCGTCAAGCCGAGCCTCGACGCGCTCGAGCAGATGGTCGGCCTCGCCACCACCGACGCCGAGCGCGCCGAGCAACTCGGCCGGCTCGTGCGCGTGAACTTGTTCATCGACGCGCTCGACGCCGAGCAAGCCGCCGCCCGGGCCCTCGCGTTTGCCGAGTCGACGGGCGATCCGGTGCTCGCGCTCGGCGCCCGGTTGAGCCTCGATCACGTGCGCTGCCTGCGCGGCGACCACATCGAGCTCGGGCCCTACCTCGCCATGTACGCCGACGATCCGAGCCGGCTCTCGTACAGCTCGATCGGTTTCATGCCGCGGGCGTGCTTCGAGGAGTTGATCCAGTTTCACGACCTTCACGACGTGGCCCTGGCCACGAGCCTGGAGACGTACGAGCTCGGCCGGGCGACCGGCAACGTGTCGGACGTCAACAACGGCCTCAATCAGCTCGTCGGCGTCACCCGTCGGAGTGGCGATTGGGCGGCGATGCGTCGCTGGGCAGCCGAGTTCGACGCGATGGCCACCGGCAACAACGAGGAACTCACCGGTGTCACCGATGTCGACACGTTGTGGCTGCTCGCCGCGACCGGTGAGCATGCGCTGATCCGATCGTCGGTGCCGTTGGCGCTGGCCGAAGCGGAAGGCACCGCACCGATCGGCCTGCTGCCGGTGCTGTGCGACACCGGGTTCGCACTGCTGTGCACGGGCGATCTGCCCGGCGCGGTCGAGCTTCTGTACCGCGCCAAGGCGACCGCCGACGAAATCCATCACGCCGACCTCCGGTCGGCCGGGTTCTACGCCGACCTGGTCGAGGCGCTCGTCACACTCGGCCGGGTGACCGAGGCCGACGAAGTGGCCGCGTCAGCCGAAGCCATCGCCATCCGCAGCCGCTGGCCGTTCAGCGACCTCGAAGCCACCCGCTGCCGCGCCACGGTGCTGCTCGGGCAGGGTGCGGCCGACGCGGCCGTCGAGTTGCTCGAAGCGGCCGAGCCGGCGTGGGCGGAGATCGCGCGCCCCTTCGAGGTCGCCCGCGCGTACCTGTTGCTCGGCGCCAGCCGTCGCCGCGCCGGCGCTCGCTCACGCGCCCGCGAGGCACTCGACCAGGCCGATCGGATGTTCGCTGCGTTGGGGGCGGCGCCCTGGCTCGCCCGGGTGGCCGACGAGCGGTCGATGCTCGGTGGCCGTGACACTGCGGCCGACCCGAGCGCGTTGTCGAACGCCGAACAGCAGGTCGCCGAACTCGTGCGGGCGGGCCGCTCGAACAAGGAGATCGCGGCGGAGATGTTCGTCAGCCTGCGCACGGTCGAGTCGCACCTCACCCGCATCTATCGAAAGGTCGGCGTGCGCTCGCGCGCCGAGTTCCTCGCCCGATCGACATGACGTTCGTCGGGCGGCGCGACGAGCTGGCGGTGCTCGCCGGTGTGATCGCTGCCCAGGGCGCCCGCATCGCGGTCATCTCCGCCGCGCCGGGCATGGGCAAGACGAGTCTGGTCACGGCGGCCACGGCCGAGCTCGGCCCGACAACGGTGGTGCGGGCAACCGCCGAACGCGACGACGGCGACGCCCCGTGGAGCACGGTCACCGCCCTGCTCGGCAACGGCCTGCTGGCCCTCGCCGAGCTCCACGGCGTGGCTCTGGGCAACGACCTCAGATGGGTCACCGGCTTCGGGGGTGGAGCCACCGGGGGCGACCCCGATCGGGCGGCGTTCGACTTCGCCACGCTCGCGACCGAGCTCGCGCGACGTTGCCCGCTCGTGCTCGTGATCGACGACGCGCAATGGGTCGACGTGCGCAGCAGCGGTGCGTTCGGCTTCGCCGCCCGCGGGGGCGGTTGCTGGCTTGTGGCGCGGCGGCTCGGTGCACCCACGGGGTTCCTCCCCGGTGGCGAGGTGACCGCGGTTGCGCTGGCACCGCTGACGCCGGGCGAGCTCGACCTGCTGGTGCGCCAACTCACCGGAGAGCGTTGGAACCCGGTTCAACTGAACCGGCTCGCCGAGCTGTCGGGTGGGAGCCCAATGCACGCCACGCAGCTCGTGACCCGGTATCCCGATCCAGCCCTCCTCGACCAGCCGGTCGACGGGCTCGACGCCCTGCTCGACCGTCGCGTGGCGGCGCTGGCCGAGTCGGAGCGCGATGTTCTCGCGGCGTTGGCGCTGATGCGTCGCCCCGACCTGCGGCACCTGTTCGCGGCGCTCACCGACTCGGTGCAGATCGAGGAGGCGCTCGCCGCAGGTGAACGTGCCGGCGTCGTACGGTTGCAGGGCGGGCGCCTCGTCTTCGAACACGCGCTGACGCGCGACGCCGTCGCCGCCCGGGTCACCGACGAACGCGCCCTCGCGCTGCATCGCCTGCTCGCCGACACCGCGCTCACCGACGACGACCGCGCCTGGCACCTCGGGCGGGCGACGAGCCGCCCGGACGCCCTGGTCGCCGACGTCCTCGAGGCGGCGGGGAGCCGGGCCGTCACGCGGGGCGCCCCGGCCGAGGCGCTCGCCCTGTTCGAGCGGGCGATGCAGCTGACCCCACCCGAGTGCCGACCCGATGCGGTCCGCCGCGCCGCCTTGGCGGGTATCGCGGCCAACGCGGCGGGCAATTGGCAACTCGCCGAGCGCCTGCTCGAAGACGTGGCCGGGCATCCGCTTCCCAGGTCGATCGGACGGCACGCCCGCGCGGCGTTCGTCGACGCCAGTCTGCAGCTGGGCGGACCGAAGGCCGGCATCGGTGCCCTGGCGGTGGTGATGCCCGCCGCCGACGGGGCTGGCGAGGCGGCGGAACTGCTCGACATGCGGACCCGCATGGCGATGCACCAGGACTGGGAGCTCGCCCGGACCTCCGCCGAGGAAGCGGTCGACCTGGCGCTCGGCGACGGTGACCCGGAGCGGATCCTCCACGCCCGGCTGATGCTCGACCTGACCCGCTGCGCGCTCGGCGAACACATCGTCCTCGACGGGTACCGAGCCGCGTTCGCGGCCCACCCGGAGCGGTTCACCGAGCGCAGCCCCTTCCCGCCCGCGCTGGTCGCCTTCGCCGAGCTGATGCTGTTCCACGACCAGGCCGACATCGTGGACGCGTGGACGGACGCGGTGCTGGCCGACGCACAGCGCGCGGGCGCGATGTCACGCACAGAGTTCGCCCGCGTGACGGCCCGCAGCATGGCCGAACGCCGGGGTGACTGGGCCACCGCGGTCTCCCTGGCGAGCACGCTGTTCGGCGAGCCGATCGGGAGCGCGGCCGACGTCGAACGGCACCATGACGTCAACCTGATCCAGCTCGCCGCCGACACCGGTCGTCACACGGGCCTGCACGCGGCCGCCGAACGCGCGGTTGCGGCCGTCGCCGACGGTGGCCCGTACCAACGCCTGAAGGGCTGCTTCGTGGCCGGCCACACGTTGCTCGTGTTGGGCGATCTCGAACGTGCAGCCGAGTGTTTCCGGCTGGCTGCCGCGGCGGCCGACGAATGGCGCTACACCGACATGCGCGCCGGCAACTACCACGCCTCCTACACCGAGGTGCTCGTGCGGATCGGCCTGCTCGACGAAGCCGACGCGGTGGCCACTGCAGCCGAGGCGATCGCCGCGTCGAGCCGCTGGCCGTTCTGCGAACTCGAAGCGCTGCGCTGCCGTGCGTACGTCCTGCTCGGCCAGGGACGCGCCGAGGAGGCGGTGGCATTGCTGACCGCGGCGGCGCCGGAGTGGGCCACCGTGGGCCGCCCGTTCGAGGTCGCGCGCGGGTTTCTGTTGCTGGCCGGGGGATGCCGCCGGTCGCGCCGTCCGGCGCAAGCCCGCGCCGCGCTCGACCGAGCCGAGTCGATGTTCGCCGAGCTCGGGGCCCACGCCTGGCTGGAACGGGTCGCCGCCGAGCGGCGGTTGCTCGGCCGGCACGCGAGGGTGCCCGCCGAACCGGACGGCTTGACCGCGGTCGAGACCCGCGTCGCCGTGCTGATCCGCTCGGGTTGCAGCGCTCCTACCGTGGCCACCGAGCTGGCGATGAGCCTCCGCTCGGTCCAGGCGCACCTGACCCGGATCTACCGCAAGCTCGGTGTGCGTCGTCGCAGCGAGCTGCTGGCACTCGACGACTCGGCGCTGGGAGGCGTCGCGGGGAACCCCGATACCTGACCACGCAGCGCGCGCCGGCCGACGCGTGCGGGGTCCACGGATGCGCCCGACCTGCGCGTCCGTGTTGAGTCCCCGAAATGGGGCAACTACGCAACGTTCTGCTCGCTGCGGCTCTGCTCAGCGGGGCCACCGTCGCACTCGGCGCCACCCGCGTCGCGCCGGCCGTCGTGCAGGCCGCCGGGCCGGGCAGCCTCGTGTACAAGGATGCCGACGGCAACGTGTCGACGTCGCGCCCCGATGGCACGCTGGCCCGCAAGGTCACCACCCAGGGCCAGAC
>JAEZFY010000133.1 GCA_023417265.1 Actinomycetes bacterium
GGGCCGGGCACCGCGACGCGGTGTCCGGCCCTCGCCGCGTCGTCACGCTGGCCTGGCTAGTCGGCGGCGAAGTCGCCGAAGCCGGCGCGCACGTCGCGCAGCGCGGCGAACACGTCGCCCCGAGCCGCGTCGGGCATCGGCAACCGCGTGAACACCTCGTCGTTGAGCAGCTCGGTGCAGGCCTCGACGAGCTCGCTGCCGCGGTCGGTGAGCGTCACCAGCACGCCGCGTCCGTCGTCAGGGTTGGGGGTGCGGGCGACGAGCCCGTCCGTCTCGAGCCGCCCGACCGCGTTGGTGACGCTCGCTGCGTGCACCTGCAGGCGCTCGCCGATCTTGCCGATCGGCAGGGTCCCGGTGCGCGTGAACCCGAGCAGACGCAGCACCTCGAAGCGCGCGAACGTCAGCCCCGACGGACGTAGTACCGCCTCCACTCGCGCGAGCAGCAGCTGTTGGACGCGCATCACCGAGGTGACCAGCGCCATTCCGGGCGCGGCCGCCGACCATCCGCGGGCAGCCCAGTTCTCGGCGGCGAGCTCGATCGGGTCGGCACGCCGTCCCGCCGGCACGGATGCATGGACATCTACTTTGATGTCCAAGTACTATCACGACGATGACGACCAACCGCGAGTTGTGGGAGCAGGCGTACGGCTCGGCGCGGTTGCGTGACACCGACTTCGAGACGATGTCGGGCATCCCGCTCGACGCGGTGTACGGGCCCGACGACGGCGAGTTCCCCGGGCAGTACCCGTACACGCGGGGTCCGTACGCGTCGATGTACCGCTCGAAGCTGTGGACGATGCGGATGTTCGCCGGGTTCGGCACCGCCGACGACACGAACTGGCGCTTCAAGGAGATCATCAAGGCCGGCGGCAACGGCCTGTCGACGGCGTTCGACATGCCCACCCTGCTCGGCATCGACTCCGACCACCCGATGGCGCTCGGCGAGGTCGGACGCTGCGGCGTGGCGGTCGACACGCTCGCCGACATGGAAGACCTCTACGCCGGGCTCGACCTCGGTCACCTCACCACGTCGATGACGATCAACTCGCCGGCCGCCGTGATCCTCGCGATGTACGTGGCCCAGGCCGAAAAGGCCGGTATCCCGCGGGCGCAGCTCGGCGGCACGCTGCAGAACGACATCTTGAAGGAGTACCAGGCCCAGAAGGAGTTCGTGTTCCCGCCCCGTGCGTCGATGCGGCTCGTACGCGACTCGATCGCGTTCACGGCGGCCGAGATGCCCCGCTGGCACTCGATCTCGATCTCCGGGTACCACATCCGCGAGGCCGGCTCGACCGCCGCCGAAGAGCTCGCCTTCACGCTCGCCAACGGGTTCGCCTACGTCGAGCTGGCGCTCCAGGCGGGGCTCCCGGTCGACGCCTTCGCACCCCGCTTGAGCTTCTTCTTCAACGCCCACATCGACTTCTTCGAGGAGATCGCCAAGTACCGCGCGGCGCGGCGGATCTGGGCCACGTGGATGAAGGAGCGTTACCGCGCCACCGATGCGCGCTCGCTGCAGCTGCGCTTCCACACCCAGACCGCGGGCGTGTCGTTGACCGCCCAGCAGCCCGAGGTCAACATCGTTCGCACGGCGATCGAGGCGCTCGCCGGTGTGCTCGGCGGCACCCAGTCGCTGCACACCAATTCGATGGACGAAGCGATGGCGCTGCCCACCGAGAAGGCCGCCCGGATCGCCCTGCGCACCCAGCAGGTGATCGCCGAGGAGACCAACGTGGCCCACGTCGCCGACCCGCTCGGCGGCAGCTACTTCGTCGAGGCGCTGACCGACGAGATGGAACGCCGGGCCACCGAGATCTTCGACCACCTCGACCGGCTCGGCGACGGCTCGATGCTCGAGGGCGCGATCAAGGGCATCGAGGACAACTGGTTTCAGAGCCGGATCGCCGACTCCGCCTACGAGCTCGAGCGCAAGCTCAACGCCGGGCGCCGCGTCACGGTCGGCGTCAACGGCTACACCGACGGCAACGACGAGACCCAGATCGAGCTGCTGCGGATCACCAACGAGGACGAGTCACGCCAGCGCAAGCGCCTCGACGACGTCCGTCACCGGCGCTCGCAGCCTGCGGTCGACGCGGCGTTGGCCCGCATCGCCACCGAGGCGGCCGATCCCGAGGTCAACCTGATGCCGGCCCTGATCGACGCCGTCAACGCGTACGCCTCACTCGGCGAGATCATGGCCACCATGGAGACCGTGTTCGGCCGCCACGTCGAGGTCCCCGTCATCTAACCGTGCTGCTCACGTGCTACGCCTCCCGAACTCGGGGATTCGCAAGCTCACCCACTCGCCGAACGGAACGTCATCGACATGGCTAACGAACGCATCCTCATCGCCAAGGTCGGCCTCGACGGGCACGACCGCGGCATCAAAGTCGTCGCCCGGATCCTGCGCGACGCCGGGTTCGAGGTGATCTACACGGGTCTGTTCCAGACGCCCGAAACGGTCGCCGCCGCAGCGGTCGACGAGGACGTCGACGCGATCGGGCTGTCGATGCTGTCCGGGGCCCACATGACGCTCGCCCCGCTGGTGGTCACCGAAGTCCGCAAACGCGGCATGGACATCCCCGTGGTCGTCGGCGGGATCGTGCCCGACCACGACCTGCAGTCGCTCACCGACGCCGGTGTGGCGGCCGTGTTCACCCCCGGCGCAACCGCCGAGCAGATCGTCAGCGAGCTGCGCGCCGTGCTCGACCGCTCGCCGGCAGCGCCGCGCTAGCGGTGCACGAACGGTAGGTCGCGGGAGATCACGGCCTGCACGGCGGCCGCCCAGAACCGGTCCTGCGGCCGATACGTGACGGTGACCACCGAGCCGTCAGCCACGATCTCCGGATCGGCCGCGCCGATCGCCTCGGTGACCGGCTGCCGCGTGACGAGGCTGGTGCCCTCGGCATACACGGTGGCGAGCTGCTCGGCGAGCGCCGTGGCGCCGTCGCCCGGCGTGCCGTAGACCACCACCGTGAGCGGTTCGCCAGCGTCGTCGACTGCCCACCCCACGGCAACGGTGTCGAACTCGGGGATTGCGGCGACGAGTTCGGCGACCTGCTCGGTCTCCTCCGGCGTCTGCGGCCGTACCGCCCCGGCACGGAAGTCGTAGCGGAAGATCTGTGCGGTGAGCACGCCGTGGGCATCGAGCGCAGCCGCGATCGCGGCGAGCTGGGGATCATCGGCCAATGTCTCCGTGCCATCGGCCAGCCACTGCTCGACGAGCGGCGTCGCCAGCGACAAGGCGATCACGTCACCGTCGCGGGCAGCGCGGACCGGGCGGCCGAGCTGGTCGACCGCGGTCGATCCGGAGAAATCGGTCGCGAAGTCGTCGCCCTCGCGGGTGGTGACCACGCCGGGGGCAACCTCGGGCAGCCCGGCGAGCGCGTCGTCGGCGAACTGCCCGGCGGCGGCGGTGAAGTATCCGACCGGGCTCGGGAGATAGTGCACGTAGGCATCCACGTCGACGACCGACCAGCCGAGCGTGTCGTCGAACTCGCCGAGCCGGTCGACGACACGCGGGAGCAGGGGTTCGTCGAGTGGGATCCACACGGGCAAGGAGCGGTACTCGGCGGTGCCCGGGAACGACAGCGGCAACACCCATTCGTCGAGCACCGCGTCGACGTCGTCCACGGACGCGGGCCGCTCGAGCGCGAACAACGTCGCGACTTGGGCGACGTCGGCGGCCCACACCGTGAACTCGTCGGCGCCGGCGTCCGGCACCTCGGCCAGCGCGCCGCCGATCGACCAGTCCGTACCAGTGCCGATGCCCGCACCGGACGGATCGCCGGGTGCCGTGGTGCTCGGCGCGGCCGCGGTGCTCGGGGCGGCGGTGGTGGCCGGTGCGGCGGTGCTCGAACTCGTCGAGCCGCTCGGGCTGGGATCGGCGGGCGCTGCGGGTGCATCGTCGCTGCACGCGGCGACGGCCACGGCAGCGAGGACGATGGGGGCAAGCAGTCGACGGTGCATGGAACGTGTGAAGCTACCCCGGTGCTACCGCTGATCATGGGCGTGGTCAACGTCACGCCCGACTCCTTCAGCGACGGCGGCCGCCACTTCGACACCGCGGCGGCCATCGCCCACGGCCTTGCGCTGGTCACCGACGGGGCCGACATCGTCGACGTCGGTGGCGAGTCGACGCGGCCCGGAGCGCCGCGCGTCGACGCCGACGAGGAGTTGCGCCGTGTCGTGCCCGTCGTGCGCGCGCTGGCCGGTGCCGGGGTGCGCGTGTCGGTCGACACGATGCGGGCTGCCACCGCGGCGGCCGCGATCGACGCCGGGGCGACGCTGATCAACGACGTGTCCGGCGGACAGGCCGACGTGGCGATGGCACCGCTCGTCGCCGACGCCGACGCCACGTACGTGGCGATGCACTGGCGCGGACACTCCGACCGGATGGACTCGCTCGCGGTCTACACCGACGTCGCCGTCGAGGTCCGCGACGAGCTCGCCGCGCGCATCGACGCGCTGATCGCCGCCGGTGTCCGCCGCGACCAGCTCGTGATCGACCCCGGGCTCGGTTTCGCGAAGACCGGCGAGCACAACTGGGAGGTGTTGCGCCGACTCGACGTGCTCACCGGGTTGGGGTTCCCGATCCTGGTCGGGGCATCGCGCAAGCGCTTCCTTGCCGGGCTCGTCGGTGACGATCAGCCGGTGGAGTCCCGCGACCTGCCCACCGCGGTGGTCAGCGTGCTCGCCGCCCAGGCCGGCGCCTGGTGCGTGCGCGTTCACGACGTGCGATCGACCCAGGTCGCGCTCGCCACGCTCGCCGCGTGGGCGCCGTAACAGACCGTCACCGGCAAGCGGTGCCAGGAGACCGCGATGATTGAGGTCGTCCGCGAGTGCCTGGCGCCGCCCGTCGGAGCGCGTCCCGATGTTGCCGAGCCGGTGCCTGGCACGGCAGCGCGCTGGTGGTTTGGTCGTGCCAGGCACTCGCCGAGACACGGTCCACGTGGTCTCCGGGCGCTATCCGTTACGGAGGCGGGTGAGGATGTCGGCGGCGACGTCGGCGGGGGTGCGGCGGTCGGTGGGGACTTGTTCGAACTGGGCGTAGTCGGCGGCGCGTTGGGCGAGCAGGTCGGCAACGCGCTGTTCGACGTCGGGGCCGGCCAGCAGGGGACGGTCGTCGGCGACGCCCTCGGCGGCGACCCTGGCGAGGATCGTGTCGAGCTCCGCCGTCAGGCAGAACACGGTTCCCGTGGCGCTCAGGGCGGCCGCGTTGACGGGGTCGAGCAGCAGCCGCCCACCGGTCGCGATGACCAACCCGTCGCGGCCGGCCAGCTCGGCGGCGACCTCGCGTTCGTAGCGCCGGAACGTGGCTTCGCCGCGCTCGGCGAAGATCCGCGTGATCGGCCCGTGGCTCTCGACGATCACGGCGTCGGTGTCGACGAACTCGTAGTCGAGCAACTCGGCGACGAGCCGGCCGACGGTCGACTTGCCGGTGCCCATGAACCCGGTCAGCACGACGTTGCTCGGCACCGTCGGCACGCTACCCATGCCCTACCGTCGGCACCATGGGTGACGAGATCCGACCGTTCCGCATCGACGTGCCCGAAGGGATCCTGAGCGACCTGCGGACGCGGCTCGAAAACGCCCGCTGGCCCGACCCCGAAGTGGTCGACGACTGGTCGCAGGGCGCGCCGCTGGCCTACGTCCGCGGGCTCGCCGAGTACTGGCGGGCGGGTTACGACTGGCGGACGCGCGAGACCCTTCTCAACTCGTTCGACCAGTTCGTCACCACCATCGACGGCCTCGACATCCATTTCGTGCACGTCCGCTCGGCCGACCCCGGGGCATTGCCGCTGTTGCTCACCCACGGCTGGCCGGGCTCGTTCGCCGAGTTCCAGCGCGTATATCGCCCGCTCGCCGAGGCTGGCTTCCACGTCGTCGCCCCGTCGCTGCCCGGGTTCGGGTTCTCGTCCAAGCCGACCGCGCCTGGTGTCACCGCCGAGCGGATCGCCGCCGTGTGGGCGGCCTTGATGACGCGCCTCGGGTACGCCCGCTACGCCGCCCAGGGCGGCGACTGGGGCTCGGTCGTGACCTCGCGCTTGGGTGCCACGGACACCGAGCACTGTGCCGGGATCCACGTCACGTTGTCGATGACCACCGGCCCGGCCGGCGCGCCCACCGAACCGGACGAGCTCGAGGCGATCGCCCGCTTGCAGCACTATCTCGCAGTCGACTCCGGCTACTCGACCCAGCAGAAGACCCGTCCGCAGACCGTGGGCTACGGCCTGCACGACTCGCCGGTCGGTCAGCTCGCCTGGATCCTCGAGAAGTTGTGGGCATGGACCGACCATCGCCACGTGCCTGACGACCCGCTCGCCGTGCTCGGCCGCGACGAGGTGCTCGACGACATCACGCTCTACTGGGTCACGGGTACGGCCACGTCGTCGGCACGGTTGTATTGGGAGAGCTTCGGCAAGATCGACCAGCCGCCGGTGAGCGTGCCGACCGGCGTCGCCGTGTACCCGTGCGAGATCATCCCGCCAGTGCGCAAGTGGATGGAGCCGGTCTTCACCAACATCACGCATTGGCGGCGGTACGCGCGGGGCGGACACTTCGCCGCATGGGAGGTACCCGAGACGTTCATGGCCGACCTCGTCGAGTGGGCCGCGCCGCTGCGATGAGTGCCGGCGGCGTGCGCTTCGAGGTCGTCGACCCCACCAGCCCGGCTGCGACCGCGGCGATGCGGGCGTACTTCGCCGAGCTCGACGACCGGTTCGCTGCCGGGTTCGACCCGGGCGACGCGCTCGGGGCGGGAGCCCGCTCGATGGCCCCGCCGGGCGGCGTGTTCGTGCTCGTCCTCGACACCGACGACGCGGTGGCCGGAAGGGTGATCGGGTGTGGCGGGTTGCAACGCTGGGACGCGACGACCGGCGAGATCAAGCGGATGTGGGTCGACCCGGTTCGCCGCGGCACGGGCGTCGGGCGGCGGTTGCTGGCCGAACTCGAACGCCACGCCGCCGAGCTCGGCTATGCGACCGTGCTGCTCGACACGAATGCGACGCTCAACGAGGCGATCGCGATGTACACGTCGGCGGGCTACGCCGAGGTGCCGCGCTACAACGACAACCCGTACGCCGAACGGTGGTTCAGGAAAGCGCTTTGACGTAGGTGACCGCGCCTTCCGGCGTGCCCAGCTCGCCGGTGTCGAGTCGCCGGTATCCGAGGTGCTCGTAGAAGCCGTGCGCCCGGGTGTTTGCCGGGTCGACGCCAAGGTGCACGCTCGCGACCGAGCGGCTGCGCAGTTCGTCTTCGAGGGCCGCCATCAGCTGCCGCCCCGCGCCGCTGCCCTGGGCTTCGGGCGCGAGGTCGATGTGCAGGTGGGCGGGGAAGTCGGTGAGCAATTCCGGGCGTGTCGATCGAGGGTGGTGGATCAAGGCCACCAGGGCCGCGTCGCGGCTTCCCGCATCGATGTCGGCGTCGGTCGGGAGCGGGTAGCGGCGTTGCAGCGCCGGCCACCACGCCGCCGCGCACTCCGCTTCGAAGGCGGCGGTGTCGGGGGCCGCGAGCGCGTAGCCGAGGACGGCGTCGCCGTCGGCGGCGACGATCCCGAACGCCGACTCGAGCAGCACGTATGGGCCGGCGTAGACGTGGCCGAGCAGGTCGCCGTCGGCGTACAGCCCCGTGGCGTCGTGGCCGGCTGCGCCGGTGCGCAGGCAGATCGAGTAGATCGCGTCGAGGTCGGCGAACTCGGCCGGTCGAATCGACAGTTCGGGCACGCGCGCCATCTTGCTCGACCGGTACGTTGGACGCCCATGTCGCTGATCAGTGCGGGCGAGCTCGTCGACCTGGTGACGTCGGACACCACCGGCCTCGTGGTCTGCGACGTGCGCTTCTCGCTCGGCGATCACGGCCACGGGCGCCGCGAATACGACGCCGGTCACGTCCCGGGCGCGCGCTTCGTCGACCTCCACCACGACCTCGCCGACGTCACCCGGCCCGGCGCCGGGCGGCACCCGTTGCCGGCACCCGAGCAGTTCACCGAGC
>JAEZFY010000183.1 GCA_023417265.1 Actinomycetes bacterium
GGCGCCTCGCCGATCGCGACCTGGCGCTCGACCGGACGATGATCCCGCTCGGCTCGTGCACGATGAAACTCAACGCGACGTCGCAGATGGAGCCGATCACGTGGCCCGAGTTCGCCGACGTGCACCCGTATGCGCCCGACGACCAGACCGTCGGCTACCGCACGATGATCGCCGAGCTCGAAGCCGGACTGGCAGCGATCACCGGTTACGCGGCCGTCAGCGTGCAACCCAACGCGGGCAGCCAAGGTGAGTTGGCCGGGCTGCTCGCAATTCGGGCGTACCACCGCAGCCGGGGCGACGCGCAGCGCACCGTGTGCCTGATCCCGTCGTCCGCACACGGCACCAACGCCGCCAGCGCCGTGATGGCCGGGATGGAGGTCGTCGTCGTCATGTGCGACGCCCAGGGCAACGTCGACCTGGGCGATCTCGCCGACGCGATCGCCCGGGTCGGCGAACGGCTCGCGGCGATCATGGTCACCTACCCGTCGACCCACGGGGTGTTCGAAGAAGGCATCCGCGAGGTGTGCCAGATGGTCCACGCCGGGGGCGGGCAGGTGTACGTCGACGGCGCCAACCTGAACGCCCTCGTCGGGCTCGCCCAACCCGGCGAGTTCGGTTCCGACGTCAGCCACCTCAACCTGCACAAGACGTTCTGCATCCCGCACGGCGGGGGCGGCCCGGGCGTGGGCCCGGTCGGCGTGCGCGAGCACCTCGTACCGTTCCTGCCCGGCGACCCGCTCGCGCCGGTGGGCACGACGCCCGTCGGGCCGGTGTCGGCGGCCAAGTTCGGCTCCGCCGGAATCCTGCCGATCCCGTGGGTGTACCTGCACACGATGGGCGCGGCCGGCCTCACCCGGGCCACCGAGACGGCGATCCTGGCCGCCAACTACGTGGCCACACGCCTCTCCCCCGCCTACCCGGTGCTCTACCGCGGCCGTCGCGGGCGGGTCGCCCACGAGTGCATCATCGACATCCGCCCGATCACACAGTCGAGCGGCGTCACGGTCGACGACATCGCCAAGCGTCTCATCGACTACGGCTTCCACGCCCCGACGATGAGCTTTCCGGTGGCCGGCACGCTGATGATCGAACCCACCGAGAGCGAGTCGGTCGAGGAACTCGACCGGTTCTGCGAAGCGATGCTGGCGATCCGCGCCGAGATCGACGACATCGTCGCCGGCCGAGTGGAGCTGGCATCGAGCGCCTTGCGCAATGCCCCCCACCCCGCCGCCGATCTGCTCGGCAAGTGGGAGCAGCCGTACTCGGCCGAGCAGGCTGCGTACCCCGTCGACGGGCTGCGCGACACGAAGTACTGGCCGCCGGTGTCACGAATCGACGGCGCCTACGGCGACCGCAACCTGATGTGCAGCTGCGACGACCTCGAGTCGTTCGCCTCGCCGCGCTGAGCCGCTACTCGCCCTCGCACCCGATCCCGTCGTCGTCACGGTCGAAGCCGTGCGGGTCGGCCTGGATCACGCGGAAGCGCCGGAACTCGATCTGCGAACACTCGAGGTCGGGTGGCCCGGGCGGGATGCACACATCGGGGTACGACGGGTCGCACGGACCGCCGAGGCCGACCGCCGGCCGCATCGCCGGCTGCGTGACGAGCGGCACGATGGGGGCGGTCGCCGCCGGGGCGAGCGGTGCCGGTGCGACCGGTTCGCTGGTGGCCGGTTCGCCGGTGGCCGGCGGGCACACGTCGGGCGCCCACATCCCGGCACCGAGCGTGCGGGCCCACAGCTCGCGCGCCGCATAGTCCTCGCCGCGGGCCGTGTCGGGCGGGTACTCGCGGGCCGCCGCGAAACCTTGCACCACCAACTCGCCACCGACGTCGAGCACCGTGCCGTCCCCGGTCGTCACCTGGACGTAGCGCAGCAGGCGGTCGTACTCGTCGGTGTCGGACGTGTCGCTGACGAGCGTCAGCGGCGTGCCCGGCGGGGCCATGAAGCGCAGCGCGTTGGTCGCGGCATCGGCGAAACACGCTCCTTGCTCGGGTGCATCGATGCCGATCAGCCGCAGACGATGCCGCCCTGCGGGCCCGCTGATCTCGAGCGTGTCACCGTCGACGATGTCGGCCACGCTCCACCCGGTCGCCGGCAGCGTGGTCGCCGGCGCCGTCGTCGTGGTCGCCGGGGCGACCGTGGTCGAAGTCACCGCGACCTCCGCGGTGGTCACCGCGGCCCCCGGCTCCTCGTCTGCGCATCCGGCAACCGCGAGCAGCACCACTCCCCCGAGCAGGGCTCGCTGCCGTGGCGTGCGCATGACGGTGCATCGGCACACGCGGCCGACGACCTGAACGTGCCGTAGCCTCCTCCGACGATGAGTGGACCGGTGGTACTCGATGGCGCGACGGTAGCCAAGCAGGCGGAGGCGGAGATTGCCGAGCGGGTCCGGGCGCTCGTCGACCGCACCGGGCGGACGCCGATCCTGGCGACGATCCTCGTCGGCGACGACCCCGCCTCGGCGACGTACGTGAAGATGAAGGGCAACGCCTGCCGCCGCGTCGGCATGGACTCGCGGGCCGTCACGATGGACGCCAGCACCACCACCGAGGAGCTGCTCGCCACGATCGACGCGCTCAACGCCGACCCCGACGTGCACGGCATCCTCCTGCAGCATCCCGTGCCGCACCAGATCGACGAACGCGCCGCGTTCGACCGGATCGCGGTCACCAAGGACGTCGACGGGGTCACGACCCAAGGGTTCGGGCTGATGGCGATGGGTGAAGCGGCCTACGGGAGCGCCACGCCCGCCGGGATCATGCGTCTGCTCGCCCACTACGACATCGAGCTGCGCGGACTGCACGCGGTGGTGATCGGTCGCTCACCCATCCTCGGCAAGCCGATGGCGCTGATGCTGCTCAACGCCGACTGCACCGTGACCGTCTGCCACAGCCGCACTCGCGAGCTCGCCGACATCGTGCGCCACGCCGACCTCGTGGTGGCCGCCGTCGGGCGCCCGCGCTTCGTGGCTGGGGACTGGGTGAAGCAGGGTGCGATCGTCGTCGATGCCGGGTTCCACCCCGCCGAGCGGGCCGGCGACGTGGACCTCGACGCGGCCGCGCGGCGTACCGCCGCGTACACGCCCGTGCCGGGCGGCGTCGGGCCGATGACGATCAACACCCTGATCCTGCAGACGTTGCAAGCCGCCGAACACGCCGCCGGCTGACCTCGCGCGCCCGACCCCCACGGAGCGTGGCCGTTCACTACCGTTGCCGGCGTGAAGCGTTGGCTGGAGCTCGTTCGGCGCGCACCGCCGTGGGCGCTCGCCGTCAGCGCAGCCGGAGTGCTCGTGGTGCTCGTTGCCGTGGTCGCCGTCGCCGGCGGTGACGACGGCTCGCTCGCCACCGCCGATCCCGACTCCACCGCAACCGGTTCGACGCGGCCACCCGTGACCGCAGCGGATCTGCCGGCGACGTCCGTCGGCGCGGTGGCCCTCACCAGCACGACGTCGACCCGGCCGCCGACCACCACGACGGCACCGCCGACCACCGTCGACATCGACGGTGAGTACGACCCCGGGACGGTCGACCAGAGCGCCGTGGTCGCCCGCTCGATCCCACCTAAGCAGCCCTCGCAACCGCCGCTGCCCCCCGTCGAACCACCACCGTGGGCGGCGTCGACGCGGGCCACCCCAGGCGGCTTGGCCACCGACGTCGGCTGCGCCGACAACCTCAACGCCAGCGGCCTCGACGCGTTTTTCGCGAGCCGCGTGGGGCCGGTGCTCGGCTGGGACTACCAGCACGTGATCCCACTCGGCGGGGCCCGCCACCTGTGGCTGTTCCAGGACACGTTCGTCGACCACACCGGCGGGGCCACCCGGCTCGACCAGGCGAGCTTCGTGCACAACGCCGCGCTGGTGCAGGACGGCCGCTGCTTCACGTTGCTGCATGCCGGCACCGCCGCGGCACCCGACGAGTTCGAACCTGGCGACGGTGCCGGGAACACCCTGCAGAAGTGGTTCTGGCCGATGGGGGGCGACTCCGACGGGACCACCGCGTGGGTGTTCTGGGCGGAAATGGTGAAAGATCCCGTCGATCCGACTCCCCCGGACGGGCTCGGCTGGCACCCCGTGCGCACGTGGGTGGCGACCTACGACGCGGCGACCCTGCAGCGCACCGACTTCCGGCCCGCCCCCAACGACGGCGCCGCCCCGATCTACGGGTACGCGGTCGACTCCGACGGTTCGTGGACGTACCTGTTCGGCAACACGTTCGAACAGAACCTCACCCGCGAGGGTGGGTTCTGGAACGTGCCCCACTCGGGCAGCAAGATCTGGCTCGCCCGGATCCCGCGCTTCGCCTTCCACACGCGCCCCGAGTACCGCACGGCCGACGGTTGGTCGTCGCGCCCCGAGGACGCCGTGCCGATCGTCGACCGGTTCAACATCGAGAACCCGATGCAGCCACGCCTGATCGACGGCCAGTGGGTGTCGGCCACGGCGATCGACGGCTACTGGGGCTCCAACTTCCTGGTCGACGTCGCCGCCCATCCGTGGGGCCCCTGGCATCCGGTCGACCTCGCCCCGCTCGTGCCCCGGCGCGGCGATCCGTTGATGAACACCTACCACGCCCACGTGCTTCCCTGGCGCGACGGGTTCGGCTCGGTGCAGATCGCGGTGTCGAACAACGCCCGCGACATGGTCCGCGACGCCTACCCGAATCCGTGGCGGTACCGCCCCGTTGTCTTCGCCCGGCCGTTCGTCGACACGCCGACACCGGCCACCACACTGCCACCGCCGCTGGCGACCACGACGACGACCACGTCGACGACGGTGGTACCGACCACGAGCACGACGACCACCACGTCGACGAGCACGACGACCACCACGACGACGGCACCGCCGACGACGACCACCACGGTGGCGCCGACGACGGCGCCGGCAACCACGACGACGGCGCCGGCAACCACGTCGACAACGCCCGTGACGACGTCGACGACCACCACCAGCGCGCCCCCCACGACCGCCCCGCCTGGGCTCGCACCGGAGCCCTAACCTGGGCGCATGTCCGGATCACCGAACGATGCGTTCGCCGAAGTCGTCAACCTGCTCGCGGCGCCGATCGCGAGCGGCTTGCGGGCCGCCGATCAGTTGCGCCACGGCATCGACGAGTTGATCCGGGCGGTCGAGAACATCAACCGCACGATGGAGCACCTCAACGAGACGGCTGCTCGCGTGAACACGCTGCTCGCCGACGTCGAGGAACCCGTGCGGGCGATGATCCCGCAGGTCACGCGCACGATCGAACGCGCCGATGCGATCACGCGGGCACTCGAATCGCCGGTCCGCCGGGCGGCCCCCAAAGTCGAGCACGTCGTCGAGACGCTCGCGTCGCCGGCGTTCACCAACCTCCCCAACCAACTCGGCGACGTGCTGGCAACCGTCGCCGACGTGTCGCGGCGGCTCGCCCCGCTCGCCAACCTGGCCGACAACGCCGGCGGGCTGCTGGGGATCGCCGGCGGGTTGCGGATCCCGGGGCTCGGGGGCAGCAAGCCGGTCGACCCGATTCCGCCGGCGGGAACCGCCAAGGCGGCGAAAGCGGCCAAGACCGCCAAGACCGCCAAGGCCCCGGCGGCCAAGCCGGCCCACAAGCCGGCACCACGGCCGGCGAAGAAGACTTAGCGGCCGACGAAGGGCGTCGGCACGACGCGCCCGGCGAGCAGCGAGCCGCGCACGTCGACCGCAACCGCAGTTCCCTCGGCGAGGGCGGGAGGTACGAAGGCGAGGGCGATGCCGTGGCCGAGCACCGGCGAGAAGTTGCCCGACGTGACGACGCCGACGCGCTCGCCGTCGACGAGCACCGGGCAGTCGGCCCGCGGTGGGCGGCGGCCTTCGGTGACGATGCCACGCAGCACACGCCACGGGCCCGCCTCGCGCTCGGCGAGCAGCGCCATACGGCCGCGGAATGCGGGCTTGTCGAACGCCACGACCCATCCCAGGTCGGCCTGCAGGCTGGTGATGCCCGGGCCGAGTTCGTGACCGTGCAGCGGGAGCCCGGCCTCGAGCCGCAGCGTGTCGCGGGCCCCCAAGCCGGCCGGGACGATGCCCGCTTGCTCGGTGACGGCCGTCCACAGTTCCTCGGCGAGCTCGGCCGGAGCGGCGATCTCGACACCAGGCTCGCCGGTGTAGCCGGTGCCGGCGACGACGCAGATCGTGCCCCGCCAGTCGCACTCGGCGACACGGAAGCGCCCCACCGCGGCGGCGTCGGGAAACACCTCGGCCAGCCGCGCCTTGGCCTGCGGGCCCTGCACGGCGAGCACGACCCGGCTGTCGGTGATCTCGTCGCCGCCGATCGCGGCCCGGACACCGTCGGTGTTGGACGCGTTCGGCATCACGTCGAACGTGGTGCCGTCGGGATGCCACCACACGATGATGTCGTCGAGCACCGAGCCGTCGGAGTCGTCGCACAGGTGCGTGTACTGGGCACGCCCCGGCGCGATCTTGCCGAGATCGTTGGTGAGCACATCTTGCAGGCGGTCGAACGCATCGGAACCGGCGACGCGCACGGTGCCGAGGTGGGAGACGTCGAACACCACCGCGTCGCGGCGGCACGCCTGATGCTCGGCAAGTGTGCCGGCGTACTCGAGCGGCATGTCCCACCCGCCGAAGGGCACCATCTTGGCGCCGAGCGCACGGTGGACGCCGTCGAGCGGCGACTGCTCCATCGCGACGTCAGCGCACGGCGACGGCGGGCACGTCGTCGCCGGCGGCGGGCGCCGGACCGAAGTCGGCTTCGTCGATCTGGGTGTCGACTTCATGCTTGACGTTGGACAACGAGAGCACGTTGGTGAGCACGCCCTGGCCCTTCTTCACGAGGTCGATCAGCTCGCCGTCGTCGTGGGCGAGCATCACCGTGCCGCCGCTGATGACGAGGTGCGCCGAGGCAATTTCGGTGTCGACGTGCTCGCGCATGTACTCGAACACGTCGCGCACCGACTCGAGCTTGATGCCGGCATCGAGCAGCGACTTGATCACGCGCAGTTCGAGCAGATCCTTGTAGCTGTACTTGCGGCGGCTCCCGCTGCCGCTGGCATCGCTCAGCGAGGGCCGGATCAGGTCGGTGCGGGCCCAATAGTCGAGCTGCCGATAGCTGATCCCGACCACTTTGGCGGCTTGCGTGCCGCTGTATCCGTATTCCACACTCGCTCCGATCCCTGCCCAACACATGGACGTAACTACAGACGTGTCACCATACGCGACCCTCGACTATTGGTCAAGGGTCAGGCGGGATCAGGCGAAATCTTCGGGCGAGACGTGCTCGATGAAGTCCTTGAACTCGTCGATGATCTCTTCCGCCGCGTCCTCGGCGGGCTCGGGTGTCTGGCCGACCTCGTCGAGCAGTTCGTCGGAGGCGAACAGGGCGGCGCCGCAGCGCACGGCCAAGGCGATCGCGTCGGACGGGCGACTCGACACGACGTGCTCGGCATCACCGAGCTTCAGGTGCAGCTCGGCGAAGTAGGTGTGCTCGCGCACCTCGGTGACGACCACGTGATCGAGCGTCGCCCCGAGCTCGGTGAGGACGTTGACGAACAGGTCGTGGGTGAGCGGACGCGGCGGCTCGGCACCTTCGAGCGCGTAGTGGATCGCCGCCGCCTCGGGCGAGCCGATGTAGATAGGGAGCAGGCGCTGGGCGCCGGATTGTTCCTGGAGCAGCACCATCGGGGTGTTGGCGGGGATCTCGACCCGCACACCCACCAACTCCATCGGCGTCATGCGTCGAGGTTACTCCCGATCGGCCGCGGCTGTCCGCGCCCGATCGGGGTCACTCAGCCCTCGAAGTGCTTGCGTAACGTCTGGCGCGTGAGCGCGCTCCGGAGTGCCGCGCCGAGCCGGTCGAGGCGGCGCAGTTCGGTGATCGCTCCGGCCCGCGCTTCAGGGTTGCGTTGGCGGTAGCGCGGGGTGACGAGCTGCTCGTACAACGACGCTTCGCGCTCGGCGGCCGAGCGGAAAGCACGCAGGTGGCGGGCGTCGACGCCGGCCCGGAGGAACTCGACCGCGGGACGCAGAATGGCCACCGCATCTTCGTCGTACAAGCCGCGATCGTTCGGCCCGAGCACGCCGAACGACTCGAGTTCGGTCAACTCCTCGTCGGTGGCGCCGACCATCGCACACAGCTCGCGGTTGTCGAGGAGCACACCGGGGAGCAGCTGTGGCGTCGCCGCGGGCGCGCTCGGCAGCGGCGCTGCGGTGGGTGCC
>JAEZFY010000337.1 GCA_023417265.1 Actinomycetes bacterium
GCCGAGCCGGCGCGGCGGGCCCGGCTCGGTTGGCTCGTCGCCGGAGGTGCGATCGGGCTGCTCCCGATGTGGGTGCACTTCGTGCGGGCCGGCGTCGGGCCGGCGCTCGACGGCATGCTGATCGACCCGGTCGTGCGCCTCCGCCCGGGGCGTTCGCTCCCCCGCCCGCCGTCGTGGGGCCGCGTCGACGGCGCCCTCCAGGCGGTCGCCGAGTCGCTGCCGCCGTGGTGGCGGTTCCCCGCCCTGGCCGCCAGCAAGCAACTGTTCTTGTGGTTCTGGGCGGTGACGCTGGCGTCGGTGGGGGTCGCCGGTTTGGCGGTGTGGCGCTACCGTCGCGCGCCGGTCGCCGAGCGGCCGGCCGGGTTCGCCCTCGCCGCCGGGGCGCTGTTCGGGTTGGGCATCCTTCCGCAAGCGCTGCAGCGCCCCGACTCGACCCATCTGGCGTGGGTGGCGGTGGTGTCGTGGGCGATGCTCGTGGCGCTGCTGGCGACGTTCGTGCGCCGGCGCTGGGCGTCGCTGCCGGCCGGGGCGGGCGGCCTGGTGGGCACCGCGGTGCTGGCGTTGGTCATGTTCGTCGTCTGCCCGTTCTACACGTACCGCACCTACCTCCTGCACACCCGCGTGGCGGTCGGCGACCTGCCGTTGCCGTACGAGATCGTGCGCGGCGAGCGCCGGTTCTGGGTCGGCGATCCGGCGGTGGCCCGGGCGATCACGGCGATGATGCCCGACCTCGAGGCCCGCGCCGAGCCCGGCGACCGCCTGTTCGTCGGACCCGGCGATCTGCGCCGCACGGTGTACGCCGACACGTACATCTACTGGCTGTTCAGTGAGCTCGAACCGGCCACCTACTACATCGAGATGGATCCGGGCCTCGCCGACCAGGCCGGCTCGGGGATGGCCGACGACATCGCCTCGGCCGACTTCGTCGTGCTCACCAACACGTGGGGCGGGTGGACCGAACCGAACGCCTCGACCGAACTCGGCTCGCCCGAGCACAACCAGGCGGTCGCCGACCACTTCTGCCTGGAGGGCAGCTACGAGACCAACCTGGTGCTGCTGTACGCGCGCTGCGAGGGGGGTGGCGGGCCGAATCCCGCCGACCTGGCGGGACGCGCCCCGGGCATCGGCGGTGGCGGCGTCGCCCGACCGTAGCCGGGGCTCGACTCGTCGGCTGGTGCTTGGTCGGTGGACGGGTTCGGGGCGCCTGGGAGCGGCGCTGTCGGCTCGTGGTTCGTCGGTGGACGGGTTCGGGGCGCCTGGGGGACGGTGACGCCACCGCCTAACGACAAGCGGCCCATGGCGGCGGCGTCACCGACCCCCAGACGATTCGCCGGCAGGGTTGGCCAGCTGTGGCACTGCCGGACCCGTGCTGCCGGACGCGTGCTGGCCGGAGCCGTGCTGCGGGCCAGGTGGGCGAGCGGGCGAGCTTGCGAGTCCCCGAGCTCGGTAGGGCGCAGCCCCAAGAGAATTAGTCGAACGGCATGCGGCGCCACACGAAGCGGGGGAGGTGGCGCAGGATCGTGAATACGATCCGGAGCGGCCCGGGCGTGTACACGGTGTGCTTGCCGGCGCGCATCGCCGCCACCGCTTGGCGGCCGACGACGTCGGGCGTCGTGGCCAGGGGTTGAGCCGTGCGGCCTTCGGTCATCTTCGAGTGGACGAAGCCGGGTCGCACCATCGTCACCGTCACGCCGTGCGGGCGCATCGCGTCGGCGAGGCCCTGGCCGAACGCGTCGAGGCCGGCCTTGGTGGCGCCGTAGGTGTAGTTGGCGGGCCGGGTGCGGTCGCCGGCGACGCTGCCCACGATCGCCAGGTGGCCGTGGCCCTGGGTCTTCATGCGCTGGCTGACGGCGGTCGCCGTGCTCACCGCGCCACCCATGTTGACATTGACGAGCGCCGCCGCGGCGGCCGGGTCGGCGTCGTAGTCGGCCTGCTCGCCGAGCTGACCGAAGGCGATCACGACGACGTCGAGATCGCCGTAGCGCTCGACGAGGTCGGCGACGATGCCGGCATGCGCGCCGGTGTCGGCGGCGTCGAACGCCACCGGCACCACGTCGCGGCCCTCGGCGGCGAACTCCTCGGGACGGGCCTCGTCGGGGCGCCGGCACGCCAGCACCAGCGTTCGCGTGGCCGGCGTCACCAGTTCCGACACCATCGCCCGGCCGATGTCGCTGGTGCCGCCGAACAGCACGATCGTCTGGGCTTCTTGGAGTGCGTTCTGCATGGTGTTCCTCACTTCGTCAGGCCGAGCCGGCGCGATTGGTCGGACGCCCAGCGTCCGTGCGGATCGACGCGGTCGCGAACGGCTTGCCATTCGTCGAGCCGCGGGTAGCCGGCCCGCAGCGCGGCGGGCGTCATGTGGCAGTCCTTGGCGAGGTAGTGCCGCCCGCCGGCGTCGAGCACGCGCGCGTCGAGGCGGCGCAGCAACGGGGCCAGCCCGGCAAACGACGTGGCGACGTCGATCGCCAGCGTCCAGCCGCCGGTGGGGAAGCTGAGCGGCGCCGGGTTGCCCGGCCCGAAGCGTTTGAGCACGGTGAGGAACGTCGGCACCTGAGCGGCCGAGATCTGCTCGATCACCGCCCGCAGGGTCGCTTCTTCGCCGTTCGGCACCAGGAACTGGTACTGCAGGAAACCGCGCCGCCCGTACACGCGGTTCCAGTCGCGCACGAGGTCGAGCGGGTGGAAGTACGCCGGGATCGACTGCAGCTCGGCCTGCCGGTGACGCGGCGCCTTGCGGTACCACAACTCGTTGAAGGCGCGCACGGTGAGCTGGTTGATGACCCCACCGGGCGGGACCACGGGCGGCACGCCCACGAGCTGCCCGGCGCGGTACTCGAGCGGGTCGCGGTCGCCGCCGAGCTGGGCGCGGGTGGCGTGTTCGCCGTTGGTCAGCACCCCGCGCCCGAGGTTGCGCCCGGTGGCGAGCAGATCGAGCCAGGCCACCGAGTAACGCACGCCGGCTTCGGTGTCGGACATCCGCGACATCAGCTCGTCGAGGTCGCCGATCCGGTAGGTGTCGACGGCCATCCGGCTGGTCTCGATCGGGATCAGGCGGAACGTGGCCGACACGATCACCCCGGTGAGCCCCATCCCACCAACGGTCGCCCAGAACAGGTCCGGATCCCGGTCGGGGCCGATCTCGACGACCGATGTGTCGGCGAGCAGCAGCCGCAGCGCCCGGACGTGATTGCCGAACGAACCCCCGAAGTCGTCGCTCTGGTGGTGATTCTTGCCGTGGATGTCGCTGGCGATCGCCCCGCCGATCGTGACGAACCGGGTGCCCGGTGTCACCGGCACGAACCATCCGCGGGGCACGATCACCTCGAGCAGTTCGGCGATGCTGACGCCGGCCGCCACGGTGGCGGTGCCGGCCGCCGCGTCGAGCACGACCGCCCCGCTGTGCATGAGCTCGTCGGCGGTGGCCGTGTGCGCGCAGGCGAGCACGCGCCCGCCGGCGTTCTGGGCCGGGT
>JAEZFY010000350.1 GCA_023417265.1 Actinomycetes bacterium
GGTCGGCGCCGCGGCCGGGGGCGCCGCCGGTGTCCTGGCGGTGCTTCGCATCGGCCCCCGAGGTGCCGTCGCGATGGTGTTCCTCGTCGCCGTCGGGGCGCTCGCCGGTTGGCGCGGCGAGGCGAGCTGGGCGGCGTTGACGCCCACCAGCGTCGGCCCGTACACCGGTTGGGCGGCGGTCGTCGACGACCCGCAGCCGTTCGGTGGGGCGACCCGAGTGATCCTCGAGATCGACGACGAGCGTTTCGAGCTGTGGGCCCGCGGACGGGCGCTGCGCGAACGCGTCGCCACGTGGCGCGGCGGTGAGCTGGTGCACCTCCACGGCACGCGGGCCGCGCTCGACGAGGCGCGCGGGCGCCGTGTCGCGTGGCAGCACGTGGTCGGCGAGTTCGCCTACGAGTGGGCGTCCGACACGCACCCCGGCGGGCCGCTCGGGCGGGCCTCGAACCGTGTCCGCGCCCTGCTCGAACGCGGCTCGCAGGCACTCCCGGAACCTGATGCGGCCCTGTATCGCGGCCTCGTCATCGGCGACGACCGCGCCCAGCCGCCGGCGATGATCACGCGGTTCCGGGCGAGCGGGCTGTCGCACCTCACGGCGGTCTCGGGGCAGAACGTGGTGTTCGTGCTGGCGCTGGCCGGACCGGCGCTGCGGCGCCTGCGGCCGTGGGCCCGCTGGCTGGCGTCGCTGGCGCTGATCGGCTGGTTCGTGGCCTTGACCCGATTCGAGCCCTCGATCGTGCGCGCCGGGGCGATGGCGGCGATCTCGGCGACCGGGTTCGTCCTCGGCCGGCCCCGCGGACCGGCGCGCGTGCTCGCTGCGGCGGTCACGGCGTTGCTGTGGATCGACCCGCTGCTCGCCCACTCGGTGGGGTTCCAGCTCTCGGTGGGGGCGACGCTCGGTGTCGCCGTGCTGGGCCCGCGTCTGGCAGATCGCTTCCGTGCGCTCGGCCCGCTCGCCGAGCCGGCCGGCATCACGCTCGGCGCGCAGCTCGGCGTCGCCGCCCCGCAACTACTGGTGTTCGGCGCGCTGCCGCTGGTGTCGATCCCGGCCAACTTGCTCGCCGTGCCGGTTGCCGGGCTGGTGATGCTCTATGGGCTGCCGGCCGGGTTGCTCGCCGGGGTGTTCGCCGATCAGGTGCCGGCCGTGGCAGGACTGCTGATGTGGCCGTGCCGGGTGGGTGTGCGCTGGGTCGACACGGTCGCCGCCCTGGCCGCGGCCGTCGAACCGACGGGCGCCGGGCGCTGGTGGGGGTGGCTGGCGGTGGCGCTGGTCGCGGCGTCGATCGCGGCGGCGGGGGAGCGGGCGCCGTTTGCCGGCGCGCCGACCGGGTACTCGCCGGGCATGAGCATTCCGCAGCCCGGCCAGCCCGAACCCGAAGTGCCGCCGCCGTACCACCCACCGCTGCCGGGTGAGCCGAGTCCGTCGCCGATCATCCCCGAACCCGGGCCGGAGACACCGCAGCCGTCCCCGACCGTGCCCCCGCCGGCCGTGCCGGGCCCGGACGAACCTGCTCCGGCCCCACCGATCCCCGGTCCGGACGAGCCGTTCACCGAGCCCGGCGCACCCGGTCCGGGGCCCGGGCCGCTCTGACGCCGACTCAGCCGGCCCAGGCGCGCTCGGCGAACGCGTCGAGGCGCGGCAGCAGGCGCTGCCACAGCGTCGCTTCGTCGGGCACGAGCTCGGTCCACAGACACGCCTGCACGCCGAGCAGGCGGGCCCGCTCGCTCGGGGTCCACCCGGCGCCGGGCGCGAAGGCCTGCACGTCGGCGAGTGACGTCGCCCCCGCCCAGTGCATGCCGGGCGTGTCCCAGCGGGCGTCGAGTGCCATGTCGAGGTAGTACGCGTCACCGGGCGCAAGCACGACGTCGTAGCCGGAGGCGGCGAGCGCCTGCCCATCGGCCGCGGTCCGCCAGGCGACGACGTACCCGTCGTCGGGCTGCATCCCGCCCGACTCGGCGGCCTCTTGCCAGGCGCCGACGTGGCGCCCGGTGCGGGCATGGATCAGGGCGATCAGTTCACGATGGAAGTGTGCTTCGATCTCGCGCACGGACTCCCATCCGTGGGCGGCCTGCAACGCCCGCACGGTGGGCGAGCCGCGCCATGCCCCGGCCGGCACTTCGTCGCCCCCGATGTGGAGGTGCGGCGAGTGCGGGAACAGCTCGGCCAGCGTGTCGACGACCGCCGTCAGGAAGCGCTGCGTGGTCGCCAGTCCGGGCACGAGCACGTTGTCGGTGAAGAACTGCACGCTGCGGGCGTGCGACGTGTCGTCGGGATCACGCAGCTCGGGGAGCGCGGTAAGTGCCGCATGGTTGTGCGCGGGCAGATCGACTTCGGGCACGAGCACGATGCCCAGTCCGGCAGCATGGGTGACCCAGCGGCCGATCTCGGCGGGCGTGTAGGCCCGCCCCGCAGGTGACGCACCACCGCCGAGCATCGGCGGGAGCCGGCGCCCGTGGCCGCGCGTACCGCCGTGCTCGGCGCGCGCCGGGTACTGCGCCACCGGCAGGCGCCACGCCTCGTCGTCGGTGAGGTGCAGGTGCAGGTGAGTGAGGCGCCGCTCGGCCGCGGCATCGAGCACGCGCAGGACGACATCGGGCTCGAACCATTGGCGGGCGAGGTCGAGATGGAGCCCCCGGAACGCGTGCGCCGGTTCACCCGTGAACGTCAGCTCGGGTAGCGGGGTCATGGGGGCAACGGGTGCCACCGGCTGGGCCACCGTGCTGGTCATCGGCACGACCTCGATCGGGCTGGTGCTCCCGTCGGCAAGGATCGCGAACGCGCTCAGCGGCCCGTCGTTGGCGTGCTCGGGTGGATGGCTGACGGTGAGCTCGCTGAGCGCTCCGGGATCGAGTTCGTGATAGGTGCCGAGCTGGACCACATGGGGCGCGAGGACGACCATGCTGGTGACCGCGAGGCGGGCACCGGGTGGGAGCGGCCGGTCGAGTTCGAGCGTGATGGTCGCGCCGTTCCAACGCGACCGGAGCACGGGGAGCGTCATAGCGTTTGCCAGCCTGGCTTGTGACGGTACGCCTCGCGGTAGTAATCGGCGAGTTCCAGCTCGGTGGCGGCGGCTTCGTCGACGACGATCGTGGCGTGGGGGTGGAGTTGCAGCACCGAGGCCGGGCAGAACGCGGTGACCGGGCCCTCGATCGCCGCCGCAATCGGTGCGGCCTTGGCGGTGCCGGTGGCGATCAGGAGCAAGTGCCGGGCGTCGAGGATCGTGCCCAGCCCTTGAGTGACGACATGGCGCGGAACGGCCCCCGGGTCGCCGCCGAAGAAGCGCGAATTGTCGGCCCGGGTGGCGTCGGTGAGCGTCTTGACGCGTGTGCGTGACGCCAGCGACGACCCCGGCTCGTTGAACCCGATGTGCCCGTCGCGCCCGATTCCGAGGAGCTGTACGTCGACCCCGCCGAGTTCGCCCAGCAGCGAGTCGTAGGCCGCGCACGCGGTGGCCAGCTGCTCGGCTGGGCCCCACGCGTCGGGCCCGTGGAGGCGGGTGGGGTCGAGGTCGGTCAGATCGGTGAACTCGCGGTGGATGAACGCCCGGTAGCCCTCGGGATGCCCGGCCGGGAGGCCGACGTACTCGTCGAGCAGGACCGTCGTCGCGTGGGCGAGCGACAGTTCGCCGGCCGCCACCGCAGCGACCAGCCGGCGGTACACCCCCAGCGGGGAACTGCCCGTGGCGAGCCCGAGCACGGCGGTCGGCTTCCGGGCGACGAGGTCGACGACGACCCCGGCGGCCACCGCCGCGGCGGCGTCGGCGTCGGGGACGATCACGACTTCCATGCGACCCTCCCGGCGACGATCGTGGTGGTCACGCGCAGATCCGTGTCGAGCAGCACGACGTCGGCGCGGGTGCCCGCGGCGAGCCGGCCCCGGTCGGCGAGCCCGAGCAGCGCGGCCGGCACTCGGCTGGCGCAGGCGAGCGCCTCGGCCGCGGTGCAGCCCGTGAACCGCACGAGGTTGCGTACGGCGGCATCCATCGACAGATCACTCCCGGCGAGCACCCCCTCGGCGGTGCGCACGCCGTGGTCGCCACGCTCGATCGGCTGGCTGCCGAGCGGCACCTCCGATCCAGGCTCGACGCCGAGTGCGGCGACGGCGTCGGTGACGAGCATCGTGCGCCGCGGCCCGAGCGCCCGCCAGGCCATCGCCACGGCGATCGGGTCGACGTGGTGGCCGTCGCAGATCAGCCCGGCGACGACGGTCGGATCGGCGAGCGTCGCCCCGACCGGTCCCGGGGCCCGGTGCTCGAACCCGGCCATGGCGTTGAACAAGTGTGTCACCGCCGAGGCGCCGGCAGCCCGGGCGGCGGCGAACTCGTCGGCCGTGCAGGCCGTGTGGCCGAGCGCCACGGTGACGCCGGCGGCCACCAGGCCGGCGATCGCCGTCAGCGCGCCGGGGACTTCGGGGGCGAGCGTCACCATGCGGACCCCGGTGGCTGCGCTCCAGCTCGCGAGTTCGTCAACGTCGACGGGGCCGAGCCGGGTGGGGTCGTGGGCGCCGACCTTCGTCGGTGCGAGCATCGGCCCTTCGAAGTGCAGGCCGAGCGGCACGGCCGCGGCAGCGTTGTGGGCGAGTTCGGCGAGCGCCCGCCGGGCGGCCGTGCGCCGCTCGCGCGTGGAACTCACGATCGTCGGCAGGAAGGCGGTGACGCCGGTGGCGGGGAGTACGGCGGCGACACTGCCGATCGAGCTCGGGTCGGTCGTGAAGTCGTGGCCCCAGCCGCCGTTGATCTGGACGTCGACGAAGCCGGGGGCGACGAACAACCCGTCGGCGTCGATCACGACCGCGCCGGCCGGGGCCACCGGTTCGGCGACGATTCGCCCGCCGCGGGCGAACAGGTCGGTGGACACGAAGCCGGTGTCGGTGAGCACCGACCCGCCGCGGATCAGCAGTGCGTCCACGTGGCCTCGCCGGTCACCGGGCGGCCCGCAGCCGGCTCAGGCGGGCGACGAGGATGTCGAGCACGGTCGCCGCGTCGAGCCCCGTGTCGCCGTGCAGGTCGCGGTCGGCCTTGGCGAGCAGCTGCACCGCCCGGGCGATCGCCTGGCCGCCGAGGTCCCGGTAGGTGCCGAGCGCCTTCTTGGCCGGGAACCCGGGCTTGATGCCGATCGCCGCGGCGGCGTCGTTCTCGCTGCGCGCGTCGGCGCCGTCGAGGCGCGCGAGTCGGGCGTAGTGGGTGTGCAGGATCGCCAGGATCTGCAGCGGGTGACGCTCGCCGCCGTGAACCATCCGGCGCGCCAGTTCGAGCGCCTTGGCGGTGTTGCCGCGGTCGAGGGCGTCGGTGAGGTCCCACGGCGGGACGCCACCCCCCTCGCCCAGGAACGGCTCGACGTCGGCCTCGCCGAGCCTGACACCCTCGCCGTAGGTGGAGGCCAGCACGGCGAGCACCCCGGCGAGGCGGCCGGCGTCCTCGCCGAGATGCGTCGCCAGGCGGGCCGCAGCCGACGAGTCGAGCCGCAGCCCGGCCTCCTCGGCTTGCGTGCGCACCCAGACGACCCGGTCGTTGGCCCGCGACGGCGGGGTCGTGTCGACGCGCTGCCCGCCGGCCGCGGTGACCGCATCGGTGAGCTGCTTGGTGAGCCGGCCGCCGCCGCTGACCAACACCAGCTCGGTGGTCGCCAACGGGTCGGCCAGATAGGCGACCAGCGGACCCAGCTCGGCCGCCACGAAGCGGCCGATGTCGCGGGCGACGACCACCCGGCGATCGGTGAGGAACGGTGGTGTCTGGGCTGCGTCGGCCACGGCCCGCAGTTCGTACTCCTCGCCCTCGAACTCGGCGACCATCAGCGACCGGTCGGCGTCGCCGACCAGGCGCTTCACCAGGTCCGACACCTGCGAACGGAGCACCGACTCGTCGGTGCCGGTGAGGAGGTGGACACCCATGCGGCGAGTCTGCCACGAGCGTGCACACGAATGGCCGGGGGCTGCGGCGACGCGCGACGGCCCGGGGCGACCCCGGGC
>JAEZFY010000354.1 GCA_023417265.1 Actinomycetes bacterium
AACCGACCTTGCTGCGGCGTAGCCGCGGTGGGCCACCGGTGGGAGTGCCTGGCACGGGCAGCACGCTGGTGGTTTGGCCGTGCCAGGCACCGGACTCAGCGGAGATGTTCGAGGTTCGCGACGGGCGGTGCCAGGCACTCGCGGGCGACCTCGAGGAATCCGCGCGGCTCCGGGGCACTCCCGTCGGTGGTCCGCCGCAAGCTCCAGGGTCAGCGGAGGCGGTCGAGGAATCGGAGTGCCGCGACGGCCGATTCGAGCCGCCACAACCGGACGATGTCGGTGGGGTCGGGCTCGCCAAGCGTGGCGACGAGGTCGGCAAGGCGCGTACGTTGGGCGGCGATCGTGTCGCTGATGTCGACGTCGTTGGCGGCAGCCAGCGTGATCTTGAGGAGCAGCTCGCTGCGCAGGTCGCGGACGTGCTCGACGGGCGTGTGCAGCCAATGCCGGAACCGGGCTCGGCCGCGGCGGGTCGCCGTGAGGATCGTGCGATTACCACCGGCGATACCCGGCTCTTCGCCGATCGGCTCGATCAGCCCACGCGCGCCGAGCTGCTCGAGCGATCGGTACGTGAGGGCTCGTGAGAGCGACCAGATCCTTCCGAGGTCGGCGTCGGGCTTGAGCCGGGCGGCGACCGCAAAGCCGTGGGTGGGGGCGCCGTAGAGGATCCCGAGGCAGGCCCATTCGCCGAGCAGCAGATCGTTGCCGTTCCCGCGGGCGTGTGGTCGGCTCATGCCGGTGCGACCTCGATGTCGGTGGCCTTGACCGTGGCATGGACCTCGTCACCCGGCCGGAGGCCGAGGTCGTCGAGTGCGGCGACCGTGATCTCGGCCGTCAGCGGCAGCGTTCCGTGGATTGCGACGCGGGCCCGGTCGCCGAGGCGATCGATGGCGACGATCGTGCCCGGCCAGGTGTTGCGGGCGCTGGTGCCGGCCGGTGCGGCGCGGGTGAGCGTGATCGAGTGCGGGCGGATCACGGCGTATGCCGGCCCGGGTGCGGCGTCGGCGACGACGACCGCAACGCCCGTACCGGTGGTGAGCTGGCCGCCGTGCACCGCGCCGGTGAGCAGGTTGACCCCGACGAGGTCGGCCACGTACCGGGAGCGTGGGTGGGCGGTGACCTCGCCGAGCGTGCCGGCCTGCACGATCCGGCCGGCTTCGACGATCGCCACTCGGTCGGCGAGGGCGTAGGCGTCGACGGGGTCGTGGGTGACGAGCACGCGCATCCCGTCGAAGCTGTCGAGGTGCCGGCGCAGGTCGCGGCGGACGGTCGCGCGGGTGCCGACGTCGAGCGCCGCGAGCGGTTCGTCGAGCAGCAGCAGCCGCGGCCTGACGGCGAGCGCCCGGGCGAGCGCCGCCCGTTGGGCTTGGCCCCCGGAGAGCGCGCCGGGTCGCTGCCCGGCGTATTCGGCGAGCCCGACGCGGGTCAGCCACTCGGTGGCGTGACCCCGAGCGTCGCGTTTGGGCGTGCCGCGGGCGCGCAGCCCGTAGGCGACGTTCTCGAGCACGGTCATGTGGTCGAACAGCAGGTAGTCCTGGAACACCACCCCGATCGGTCGGTGCTCGGGCTCGACGAACACGTCGACGGCCGGGTCGTCGACCACGGTGCCGTCGATCACGATCCGGCCGCGGTCGACGGCGACGAGACCGGCCAGGGCGCGCAGGATCGTGCTCTTGCCGGCCCCGTTCGGGCCGAGCAGGGCCAAGACCTCACCGGGTGCGACCGTGAGATCGACGTCGAGGTCGAGCGTGCCGAGTTGCACGCCGATCGCGGCGGCGACGCTCATCCGGCCACGGCCCGCGGGCCGCCGTGCTGGCCGAACCAGCGATCGCGCAACCCGACGAGGACGGCGAAGGAGACCACGATCAGCACGAGTGCGAGCACGATCGCTTCCTCCGGGTTGCTCTCCAGCGAGAGGTACACGGCAAGCGGCATGGTCTGGGTGGTGCCGGGGAAGTTGCCGGCGAACGTGATCGTGGCCCCGAACTCGCCGAGCGCCCGCGCCCACGCCAGCACGGCGCCGGCGCCGAGCGCTGGCCGGATCGCTGGCAGCGTGACGCGCCGGAACGTGTACCAGGGTGACGCCCCGAGCGTGCGTGACGCGTCCTCGTGGCGGGTGTCGAGCTGGCGCAAGGCGGCCTCGACGGTGATGACGAGGAACGGCATGGCGACGAACGTCTGGGCGATCACCACGGCCGCGGTCGTGAACGGCAGGGTGACGTCGAACCAGCGGTCGAGATACTGGCCGACCAGCCCGCGCCGGCCGAGCGCGAAGAACAGGGCGACCCCGCCTACGACGGGTGGGAGCACCATCGACAGCGTGCACAGTGCGCGGATCGCGCCGCGCCCGGGGAGGTCGGAACGGGCGAGCAGCCACGCCAGGGGGACGCCGAACACGATCGACAGCCCGGTCGCCCACAACGAGCAGACCAGCGACAACCGCAGTGCTGTGGTCGCCGTGTCGTCGGTGAGGTAGCCCCAGGCGTGCGACCACGGCGCCCGCCACAACAACCCGATCAGGGGGAGTGCGAAGAACGCGATCGCGATCCCGGCGAGGACCAGCGCCGGGGCCGGCATCGAACTGCGCCGACCCCGGCGCGGGCGCGGGCTCACGGCGCGACGAACCCGTACGAGGCGAGGATCGCCTGCCCGGCAGGTGAACGGACGAAGTCGATGAACGCCTGGGCGGCAGCAGGGTTGGCGGCCCCCTTCGTCACTGCGACCTGATACTCGGCGACGACGTTGACGTCGCCGGCGATCACGACACCATCGGCGGCGTCGCCGGCGTTGACCACGTCGGTGACGTAGACGATGCCGGCGTCGGCCTCTCCCAGCGCCACCTTCGACACGACCGCGCGGACGTTCTCCTCGAGCGACTTGAGCGTCACGGACACTCCCGCCCGGTCGAGGATCTGCTGGGCGTACCGCCCGCACGGCACCTCGGGAGCGCAGCCGATCACGATCAGATGCTCGTCCGCCAGGTCGGCCACGCCGGTGATGCCCTCGGGGTTGCCGGGGGCGACGATGATCTCGGCGCGGTTGGTGGTGAACACCACCGGTTCCGAGCCGTGGTTGCCGGAATCGGTGAGCTTGGTCATGTTGTTCGGGTCGGCCGAGGCGAACAGGTCGGCGGGAGCGCCCTCCCCGATCTGGGTCACCAGTTCGGACGAGGCGGCGAAGTTGAACGTCACCGCGGCACCCGGGTTGGCGGCCACGAACGCGTCGCCGAGCTCGGTGAACGCGTCCGTCAGGGAGGCCGCCGCGAACACCGTCACGCGACCCTGCGCCGCCGGTGCTGCGGGCGCTGGGGGAGTGGACGCAACGCTTCGCCGCGGCCGGATGTCGTCATCCCCGCACCCCGCCGCGATGAGGCCGACCGCCGCGGCCAGTAGCAGGCTGCGCGAGACGCTCGGCACCACGCCAGATTAGTCACGCCATGACTATCGTCGTGGCTACCCGACGAATGGGACAGTCGCGACGTGGGACACTGTGGCCCGACCGAGCCATCGATCGTCGGCGACCGCGATCAGGCAGCCTGGAGTTCACGATGACGGAATCCGCTCTGATGCCAGCCGTGTTCATCGGCCATGGGAGCCCGATGAACGCGCTCGAACACAACCGCTTCACCGAGGCGTGGCGGGCCGTCGGGGCCGCCGTCCCAGCGCCCCGGGCGATCCTGGCGATCTCCGCCCACTGGTACACCAACGCCACCGCCGTGACGGCGATGGCGCAGCCCCGAACCATTCACGACTTCTACGGCTTTCCCGACGAGCTGTTCGCGTTCGACTACCCCGCGCCCGGCGCGCCCGACGTCGCCGAGCTCGTGGTCGACACCGTTGCGCCACGCTGGGTTGGGCTCGACGCCGACAGCTGGGGCATCGATCACGGCACGTGGTCCGTGCTCGCCCACATGTTCCCGCACGCCGACGTCCCGGTCGTGCAACTGTCGATCAACGCGCTCCAGCCGCTCGACTACCACCTCAACATCGGGGCCCGACTCGCGCCGCTGCGCACTGACGGGGTGCTGATCGTCGCCAGTGGCAACGTCGTCCACAACCTGCGTCGCATCGACTGGAGTCAAGCCACGCGCGGTTTCGACTGGAACCACCGGTTCGACGAAGCCGCCTCGGCGCTGCTGCGGGAGCGCCCGGCCGAGATCCTGTCGCTCGTCGAGCATCCCGACTTCCCCGCCGCGGTTCCCACACCGGACCACTTCATCCCGTTGCTGTACCTGGCCGGGCTGGCCGCGGCGACGTCGGATCGCGTGGAGGTGCTCGTGGACGGGCCCACCTACGGTTCGATCTCGATGACGAGCTACACGCTCGGCGGGCGCTCCCCGGCGGGCGGCGGCGAGCCGGCAGCAGCCGGACTGCTCGAGGCCGAGCTTCCCGGGGCCGGGCCGTCGGGGGTGGCGCTCGCCCCTCCGGATCAGGCCAACATCTGAGCCCGCCCTCACCCGGCCGGTGTACCGGCGGTCAGAGCTCCGGTGGCGTACGCACGGTCACGAGGTCGGCGGGCAGGCCGTGGTCGACCAAGGCGGCCGCCGCTCGGACGAGGTCGGCGGCGGTCGCTTCGGGCCAACGCCGGGCGGCAGGGCGGACACCGGTGTGGCGGAACGCCTGCAGGATCGTCGCCGGCGGGCTGTCGAGGGCGGCCAGCCAGCGCGCGGTTGCGGCCAGTTGCTCGGGTGTGTCGTTGACGCCGGGCACGATCAAGAGGCGAACTTCGGTGAGCAGCTGCAGGCCGGTGAGCTGGCTGATCGAGGCCAGCACCCGGTGGTTCGGGCGCCCCGTGAGGAGATGGTGGACGTCCGGGTCGAGCGCCTTGAGGTCGAGCATCGCCCCGTGCATCGACCCGCGGAGCGCGGTCCACACGTGCGCATCGGCATCGCCGTTCGAGTCGACCAGGCGGGTGAGGTGGGCTGTCGCCGGGTCGTCGGCGAGCAGCTCGAACAGTTCGGCGATCGCCTGCCATTGGAGGGTCGCCTCGCCGCCCGACACGGTGACGCCCGACAGGAACGCGGCCTTGGCCGCGATCTCGGCGTGCAGGTCGGCGACGTCCACCCACGTCGCCCCGTGCGCCGGCCGGACGGGGATCGTGTGCGGGTTGTGGCAGGCGACGCAGTTGAACGTGCAGCCCTGGAGAAACACCACGAATCGGTTGCCGGGGCCGTCGACGCATGACGCGTCGACGACATCAGCGACGAGGGCTTGCGTCACGTTCGCCGCTCCGCACGCGCTGGGGGACGCGCCGGTCGAGGTGGGCGTGCTCGAACGAGCCGGCGCCGAGCACCGTGCTGGCGTGCCGTACGGCGTCCCCGGCGGCGACACTGGCCAGGTCGCGGCGGCGCACGAGGTATCCGGTGATCCGGACGAACTCGCCGTTGGCGACCTCGAACGTGACGTCGCGCATCCCCATCCCGAAGGCACCCTTGGCGATGTCGACCGCGGCCTGCGGGTTGTCGGCGACCGTCTCGTCGAGGCGGACGATGTCGCTGACACCCGACGGGAACCAGCGGTGGTTCGGGGCGACGGCTTGGAGGTGCCGGTAGAGGCCGGGTTCGTCGCCGGCCGCCACGCGTGTACCTGGCGTCAGCCCGACGTCGGCGTCGAGACCGGCCTGACTGTGCAGCAGGGCGTGCCCGCCGGTGGCCGTGCAGTACGGCATCGGTCGGGCGGCGACCAGCTCGGCGGTGCGGGCGACGATGCGGTGCGCCAAGTCGTCGGCGGCGTCGTCGTGGCCGTAGCGGCCGGCCCGTCCCGAGATCGCGAGCAGGTGCTCGACGCAGTCAGCCAGGCCGACGACGCCGAACATCGCCGTGAACCGGTCGAGGTCGAGCAGACCCTCGGCCACCAGCCAGGAGTGCTCGAAGAACCCGGATCGCTCGACGAGGTGGCGGATCCGGGCGTCGACGAGCTCGGCAGTGAGCTCGACCACGCCGGGCAGCGTGTCGCTCAGGAACGCCTCGGGCGACCCGGTGTGCAGCCGGGCCGCCTCCTTCAGGTTGAGGCGCACGAGCGTGTGCGCTCCACCGCCGACCGGCAGCGAGTTGTAGCAGCTGACCACGCCGTAGCGCTCGCCGAGATCGGCCACCATCAGCGGGTGATTGACCAGGTGCGGTTGCCCGACCGCAGCCACCGTGCGGACCGCGTCGAGCAGCAAGGAATCGGGTGTGACCGACGGGTCGACCCGCAAGGTGAGATTGGGCACCACTTGGCGAACCCGGCGCTGCACGGCCAGCGCCGCGCGCGTGACGCGGCCGTCGGCCGGGCCGAGATTGGCGTGGGCGAAGGCGTCCGGGAAGAGCCGGTCGAGCAGCACCCAGAAATGCGTCAGGCGCGTCCGCAGCTCGGCATCGCTGAGCTCGTCGGCGAACGGTTCGAGCAGCCGATCGAGGTCACCGAACCACACCGGGTAGCCGGTGATCGACGGCACGTTGGCGTACAGGGCGAGCAGGAACGTCGTGGCGTCGTCGAACGAGGTCGGCGGCGGCAGTTCGAGGAACTCGCTGCCGTGGGCGAGCGCCCGGGCGTAGTCGGGCAGCGTGTAGCGCGGCCGGTACGGGGCGTGGCCTTCGGCGAGGTCGCAGATCAAGCCCTTCTCGAGCGCGGCCGCGCAGGCGGTGCTGACGGGTGGTGGATCGAGCAGATCCTCGGCGGCGCCGGCCAGCGCCTGCACCCGCTGGCGGTAGGTCAGCGTTGGATCTTCGACGATCGAACGGATCGTGTGACGGCACTCGTCCAGGCCCATGCGCCGATTGTCCGCCGTCGGGGGCGATGTCACTAGAGGCCAACGGCCCGCCCAGCCGGCCAGCGGCCGGGCGGTCAGCGTCCGTAGCGGTCGACTCGCTCCCACGGCCAGTCGGTGGCGATCCAGTCGGCGACCGCCTCGGCGAGCGGGCCGTCGAGCTCGGCCCGGTCGGCGCGCACCCACGACTGCACGGCCACGTCGTAGTCCGGCGACGACTTGGGGTAGAGGTACACGCACCCGATCACGTCGCCGTCGGCGGGGTCGAGCACGGTGAACGTGAAGCCCCGCCGAGCGGCGAAGTCGTCGGCGTGGCGGCGCAGGTCGATCAGGTTCTCGTCGGCCGTCATCCCGCCGATCGGTGGCCAGTCGCCATCGGGATAACCAGCGGTCGCGCGGATGTGGTCGATGCTCGACGTCCAGGCCGCCAAGTCGGCGGTGTTGTGCTGCGGGCCGAGCGGCTCCAACCGGAACTGCGCGGCGACCAGCTCGGGGGGCGGCTCGAAGTCGGCGGGGACGAACGGCTCGGCGGTCACCCGGCGAGCGTACGCACGCTCGCCATGGCAGGACGAGCAGCTTGTTCGGCGAGTTCCGAGAGCGTCGCCAACTCGGCTTCGATCGCGGCGGCCATGCCGTTCAGGTCGGTGACCGAGTCGCGGTCGCCGGTGAGCCCGAAGGCGACGTGTCCGTCGTACGACATCACCGCCACGCCGATCCGCAGGCCCTCGCTGACCGGCACGAAGGGCCAGTACTCCAGCATCTGTCGACCCATCGCGTAGAGGGGCAGTTGCGGCCCGGGAACGTTGGTGACGACGGTGTGCAGGAGGTGTTGTGGCAGCAGGTGCATCGCCCGCATCGTGGTCTTGATCGTCGTCGCCACGATCGGCGCGGGCAGCACCGTCAATGCGTCGAACGCGGCGCCAGCGGCCTCGCTCTGGTGCGAACGCTTGAGCGCCCCCATCTGGGCGGTGATCGAACGTGCCCGTTCGCGCGGGTCGGCGCAGCCGATCGGAAGTTCGGCGATCATCAGCGCCACTTGGTTGTTGGTCGTGCGGTCGCCCGGCCGGCGCCGCGACACGGGGACGAGCGCGCGCATGACGTCGCCGGAAGCGATCGCGTCGCCGCGGTCGAGCAGGTAGCAGCGGAAGGCGGCCGTGACGGCGGCGAGGACGACGTCGTTCACCGATCCGCCGAGCGCCGCCCGGATCGCCTTGAGGTCGGCCAGCTCGGTACGGGCGACGACCCACGTGCGCTGGCGCCCGATCAGGCCCTCGGTGGCGCGGTGGGGGGCGGGGCGGGCGATCCGTTCGGCGAGCGATGCCAAGCCGGCGGCGCTGCACGCCATCGCCCGCCACACCCGCGCGGGATGACGCAACTCGCCCGCCAGGGCGCTCGCCGCGCGCGCCGGCCGCAACGCCATCTGCGCCACCGCGTCGAGGGCCAGCGCGGTGGCCGTCGGGGCCGGCGCGGGCTGCCACTCGCCGGCGGTGGTCCGTTGGCGCCCGAGCGGCCGGGGCTGCTCATCGAGCAGCGCCGTCATCAAGCCGGTGCCGGCGATCCCGTCGACCATGCAGTGGTGCACCTTCGAGACCAGCGCCCACCGGTCGTCAGCCAGGCCGGTGACCAACCACATCTCCCACAGTGGGCGCCGGCGGTCGAGTTCCTCGGCCATCAACCGCCCGACCAGCCGCTCGAGCGCTTCCTGATCGCTCACGTGACCGGCCGGCTGGTCACGGCCCCGGTCGAGGGCCGTGCGGCGGACGTGGGCGCGGAGGTCGAAGGCCGGGTCGTCGACCCACACCGGGTGGCCGAGTCCGCCGGGCACCAGCTGGGCCCCCTGGCGATAGCGCGGCAGCTGGTCGAGCCGAGCTGCCACCATCGCGACGACGTCGGCAAGTGTCGGGGCCGGGCCCGCGAACACGGCGCACGAGCCGATGTGGAAGTGCGATGTGCCGTCCTCGGCGTACAGGAAGGCGGCATCGACAGGGCTCATCCGGTCGACTGGCATCTCAGTTACCCCCGCTGGCGATCACCCGGTCGAAGGCCGCCCGCAGGCACCCGACCAGCAGTTCCGGATCGGGCACCGCCTCGCAATCGATGTTCACACCGATCGAGCAGTGCGCGGTGTGCGACAGGAGGGCGATGCTCAGCGCCGCTCCCGAGGGCGGCGCAAACGGCAGGATGCCGGTGACCTCGGCCCCGGCGAACCAGGCCCGCTCGGTGAGCCCGGGCACGTTGGTGGCGACCAGATCGATCGCCTTGAGCATCGAGCCGAACACTGCCGTGCTGGCCGCGACCGGCAAGGCGTTGAGTACACCGGCGACGACGTCGGTGAGCGGCAGCGCCGGCTCGCTGCGCCAGGCCCGGGTCAGCACGCCGATCCGGCCGATCTGCTCGCTCGGGTCGGCGTCGACGACCGGCAGCGTGAAGCGGGCCGGGGTGAAGCGGTTGCTGCCGGCCCGGTCGCCGGGGCGGCGCGTGCTGATCGGCATCGTCACCCGCAAGGCGTCGAGTTCCGCGGCGTGGGCCCGGTGATAGGCGACCATTCCGCCGACGATCCCGGCCAGGAAGGCGTCGTTCAACGATCCGCCGGCGGCGTGCCCGGCGGCCCGCAGGTCGTCGGTGGCGACGTCGAAGGAGTCGAGCCAACGCGACAACCCGCGGTTGCGCATCACCGGCGAGTGCGGGTGGCGGGCAGGAGCGACGAGTTTGCCGATCGACCGCGCCGCGCCCCAGGCCGAGCCGGCCACGCCCAGCGGGTCGATCACCGCGCGGACCGCGAGCGCGGGGGTCGCAGCGGCGAGCGACACCGCCCGGTCGGTCGCGCTGGGGCCGCGGCGACGGCGAGCGGGCACGCCAGGCGGTCCGTCGTCGACCGCAGCAGCGTCCGGGTCGTCGTCGAACAACATGCGCGACAGGCCGACCGCGCCGACACCGTCGGTGAACGAATGGTGGACCTTCTGGATCACCGCCGCGGTGCCGTCGGCGAACCCTTCGACCACCGTGAACTCCCACGGTGCGCGGGCTTTGTCGAACGGCGTGGCGGCGATCGTGCCGGCGAGGTCGAGCAGGGCCCGCCGATCGGCCGGGGCCGGCAAGATCACCCGGCGGAGATGCATCCCGAGATCGAAGTGTTCATCCTCGCGCCACTGCCACGGGCGCAGCGGCAGGGTCGGCGGAACCACCCGCTGACGCAGCCGAGGCACGCGCGTGCACGCTGCCAGCACACGCTCGCGGACACGAATCCAATCGGGCGCCCGGTCGAGCAGGGTGACGGCGACGATCGTCGTCCGCAAGCTCGGGTCGCGCTCGATGTTCCACAGCAGGGCGTCGGACGCACTGAGCTGCGGCGACAGCGTCGGAGGAGGACACGTGTCGATGACCACACTGCCAGGATCTGCCGTGCGCGGCCCGCGGACTAGAGCCGTTGGACCCACTCCGGTCGGGCGACGTCTCCGGTTGTCAGCCCACGCAGTCAGGGTTACGTGATGCCGGCGGTGCGATCGAGGGCCTGGAGCAGGTCGTGGGCGGCCAACTCGACGGCCTTGTGCCGCCACTCCGAGGCGCGGTAGACGCACGCGATCAGGCCGCTGCGATGGACCCGCCGGAAGTCGCCGTACACGAACGCGTAGCGGGCCTTGGTGCCCTCGTTGGCGCCATCGGTGAGGCCGAGATGCCAGGCGGCGTAGTCGTCCCACGCGTGCCGCTCCAGGAACGCGTTCTGCTCGTCGGCACCCGGCTGCACGGCCCCCCAGTCGCTGTCGAGCACGTACTGGCGGGCCTCGATCAACTGCCGGGCCCGGGCGACGGCGGCGTCGTTGAGCAGGTACCGGGCCATGCCCTGACGCTTCCCGGTCGCCGCCCGAGCCAATCGCCCGGCGCCGGTCACGTGGCCAGGTCGAGCAGGTCGTGGTACAGCGCGAGCGAGTCGGCGGCGACGCCGCGCGCCCGGAACCAGGCGGTGATGTTGTCGCAGTCGCGGCGGAGGAACTCGAACCCCTGCGGGTTGCCGACCACGTCGACCACTTGGGGGAGGTCGATCAGGACCACCCGGTCGCCCGAGACCAGCACGTTGTAGGCCGACAGGTCGCCGTGAGCCAGGCCCTCACCCGCGAGCACGCCCAAGCCGTCGACCAGCTGCTCGTACCAGCGTCGGGCGGTGACCGGGTCGGGGCGGGTCTCGGCCAGCCGCGGCGCAGCGACGCCGTCGCCGCCGATGAACTCCATCATCAGCTCGGTCCCGTACAGCTGCACGGGGTACGGCACCGGTGCACCAGCGGCCCACAGCCGGCCGAGCACGGCGAACTCGGCGTGGGCCCACTGGTCGGCGATCAAGTCCTTGCCGAACTCGGTGCGCGTGCGCATCGCCCGCATCTCCCGGCTCTTGCGCACCCGGCGCCCCTCGAGGTACGCCGCGTCACGATGGAACAGGCGGTGCTCGTGGGGTCGGTAGCGCTTGGCGGCGAGCAGGCACGTGCGGACGTCGCCGTCGGGGTCGCCGACATCAGTGGGCACGGCCCGGCGGACGAGCGAGAGCTCGGCCTCCTTGCCGGTCTTGACGACCCCGAGGTCGACGTCGACCGCCCGCGGGTCGGTGACCACCCAAGGCGGCACGGGCACCGGTCCGCGCGTGGCGTGCCGGTACGTCGACCAGGCGACGTCGTCAGCGGGCGTGTCGGTGTCGGTTGCCGCGGTCGGGCGCGGCGGGCGCGAGCGCGGCTCGTGTTCGGGTTGCCAGGCGTCGTCGTCGAAACGGCGCTGGCGGGGACGGGTGCTGCGGCGTGCAGCCATCGGAGATCTCCTCGATGCGTGGCACCGGAAAACCGACGGCGAGTCAGCCGGTCGGCTCGGGCGGTGCCGGGGTGGCGAAGGACGCGTCGACAGGCGTGGTGACCGTCATGGCTGCTCCTTCCCGCGCCCACAGCGCACTCGTGGCGCACCCGTGCGGTGCGACGGCGCCAACCTAACCACGCGCACCGGGGCGTACGGTGCCGGTTATGGCGCTCGACGACGAACTGCTCAATCGCGTGACGTGGAAGATCCCCAACGCGCTCGCGCTCGTGGGGTCGCGGTCGGGCGACGAACGCAACGCGATGACGACCAGCTGGGTGACCCAGGTGGCGATGGAGCCGGTGCTGATCGCGGTCGGCGTCGACAACGCCGCCGTCACGCGACGCCTGATCGCCGACGGGGGATCGTTCTCGGTGAACCTGTGGGACGCCACCGACACCCGCGTGTTCGTCAAGTTCTCGAAGCCGGCCCAGTACGCCGACGGCACGCTCAACGGCCGCCCTGTTCGCGACGAGGCGACCGGCGCGCCCGTGTTCGACGAGGCGATCGCCTGGCTCGACTGCGGCGTGCGCCACACGCTCGATCTCGGTAGTCACACCTTGTTCGTCGGCGAGGTGCTCGCGGCGGGCATCGCCGACGACGCCGCGCGGGCGGCGTCGATGGCCGACACCCGGATGAAGTACGGCGGGGTCAAGCGCCACTGACAGCTCGCCCGGAGGTGCCCGGCCGCAGCCGTTAGCGTGCCGGAATGGCGAACCCCGACGTGTACGTGGTGGGTTCCGGGCCGAACGGGCTCACCGCCGCGGTCGTGCTGGCGATGGCCGGGCGCCGCGTGCACGTGCTCGAAGCGGGCACCACACCGGGCGGTGGCACGCGCTCGCGGGAGCTGATCGAAGCGGGCACACGCCACGACGTGTGCTCGGCGGTGCACCCCCTCGGACTCGCCTCGCCGGCGCTGCGCGACCTGCCGCTCGGCGAGCACGGCCTCGAATGGGTCCACCCGGACATCGAACTCGCCCACGTCGTCGACGGGGGCGCGAGCTTCCTGCACCGCGACCTCGCGGCAACTGCGGCAGGGCTCGGCCGCGACGGCGACGCGTGGCGCCGCGCGTTCGCCCCGCTCGTCGACGCCGGCGGCGAGCTCGTCGACTCGTTGCTGTCGCCACTGTCGCTCCCACGCCACCCGATCCACCTCGCCCGCTACGGGCTGGCCGGGCTGCAGCCGGCCACCCGCTGGGGACGGCGGTTCCGCAGCGATGCCGCGAGCGGGCTCTTCGGCGGGCTCGCCGCGCACGCGATCCTGCCGCTCTCGGCGCCGATCACCACGGGCTACGGGCTGCTGCTCGGCATGCTCGGCCACCACGTCGGCTGGCCGCTCGCCAAGGGTGGCTCGCAGGCGATCGCCGACGCGCTCGTCGGCCTGCTCGCGGCCCACGGCGGCAGCGTCGAGTGCGGGGTCACCGTCACGTCGCTGGCCGACCTTCCCGCCGGCCCCGTCGTCGTGCTCGACGTCACCCCGCGCCAGTTGCTGGCGCTCGCCGGCGGCCGCTTGCCCGAGCGTTACGCCCGCAAGCTCGCCGGCTACCGGCACGGATCGGGCGTGTTCAAGGTCGACTACCTGCTGCGCGAGCCGATTCCATGGGCGGCACCCGACGTCGGCCGGGCTGGCACCGTGCACGTCGGCGGCGGGCTCGCCGAAATCGCCCGCGCCGAGGCCGCCGTCGCTGCCGGCCGCCACCCCGAGCGCCCGTTCGTGCTGCTCACCCAACCGACCCAAGCCGACCCCAGCCGATCGTCGACCGGGCGTCACGTCGCCTGGGCCTACTGCCACGTACCCCACGGCTCGGGCGTCGACATGACCGCCCGCATCGACGCCCAGATCGAACGCTTCGCGCCTGGGTTCGGTGACGTCGTCGTCGCCCGCCACACGATGGGACCGGCCGCGATCGAGGCCTACAACGCCAACAACATCGGCGGCGATGTCGCCGCCGGTGCCGGTGACGTCCGCCAGTTCCTGGCCCGCCCGATGCTGGCCCGGCACCCGTGGCGCACCGCCCTACCGGGCGTGTACCTGTGCTCGGCGGCCACGCCCCCCGGGCCGGGCGTGCACGGAATGTGCGGTTGGCACGCCGCCCGGACGGTGCTCGCCGACCAGCGTTGAGCTCACCAAATCGATTGCCGTCGCAACCGCGCTGTGCCAACCTCGCCGGCGTGGCGACCCAGCAGCAGCCGTTCCAGCCCGCCGTCGACGAGATCGCCGACGGGATCTACCGCATCTCGACGCTGGTTCCCGATGTCGGCCCCGACGGGTTCACGTTCAACCAATTCCTCGTCGACGGCGACGAACCATTGCTGTTCCACTGTGGCCACCGCGGCCTGTTCCCGCTGATCGCCGAGGCGGTCGCCAGGGTGATGCCGGTCGAGCGCCTGCGCTGGATCTCGTGCGGCCACGTCGAAGCCGACGAGCTCGGGGCGATCAACCACTGGCTGGCAGCGGCCCCGAATGCCGAGGTGACGTTCGGTGCGCTCGGCTGCAACGTGTCGCTCGACGACCTGTGCGACCGGCCGCCGGTGCCGCTCGGCGAGGGCGCGGTGATCGACCTCGGGGGCAAGCGCCTCCGCCAGATCTCGACGCCGCACGTGCCCCACGGCTGGGAGGCCCAGGTGCTCTACGAGGAAGTCACCGGCACGCTCCTGTGCGGCGACCTGCTCACCCAGACCGGGCCCGGGCCGGCGCTCAGCGACGCCGACCCGCTCGAAGCCGCCCTGCGTGCCGAGCAACTGTTCGGCTTCACGGCGCTGGCGCCGAACACCGAAACGGTGCTGCGCCAGCTCGGCGACCTCGCCCCGACCACGCTGGCGACGATGCACGGCCCCGCGTTCACCGGCGACGGCGGCGCCGTCCTCCACCGCACCGCCGACGCCTACGCAGCCATGCTCACCCCCCACTGAAGCGGAGCGCGACGGGCGCTGCCAGG
>JAEZFY010000357.1 GCA_023417265.1 Actinomycetes bacterium
GTACCGCATCTGCGGGCCGCGCCCGAAGACGGCGCACGCTGCCGTAGCCTGAATCCGTACATGACTGAGCGCATCGTCACCCTCGCGAACGGGCTCGTCGTGGCCGTCGAACCGATGGGCAACACGCGCACGGCAGCGATCGGCGTGTACGTCGGCGTGGGCGGTCGCCACGATCCGCCTGGCCGCGCCGGGATGAGCCACTTCCTCGAACACGTGCTGTTCAAGGGCACGCAACGGCGCACCGCGATCGAGATCAGCCAGACCGTCGACCGGGTCGGCGGCGACATCAACGCGTACACGTCCAAGGAATACACCGCCTACTACTGCCGCGTGCCGGCCCGCCACTCGGCCGCTGGCATCGACCTGCTCGGCGAGCTGGTCACCCGGCCGGCGCTGCGTCCGGCCGACATCGAGAGCGAGCGCCAGGTGATCCTCGAGGAACTGGCGATGGACGACGACACGCCCGACGACGTCGCCCACCAGGCGTTCTCGGCAGCGCTGTTCCCCGAGCACCCTCTCGGCTGGGACACCGCCGGCGACCGCCAGAGCGTGCGGGCGATCGACGGCGGCGCGCTCGAAGCGTTCTTCCGGTCCACGTACCACACCGGTAATACGGTGGTCGCGGTTGCCGGCGCGGTCGACGCCGACGACGTGATCGCCCAGGTCGAGGCCGCGTTCGCGGCGATGCCAGCCGGCGCGGCGCGGCTCACGTCGCCGGCCCCGCACGGCGACGCGGTGTGGGGCGGGGTGTCGCTCGTCGACGACACCGAGCAGACCCACATCGTCACCGGTGGGCGCGCACTCGCCCGCGATGACGCCGACCGGGAAGCGCTCGACGTCGTCAACCACGTGTTCGGCGGCGGGCTCTCCAGCCGCCTGTTCGACGAGATCCGCGAACGGCGCGGGCTCGCCTATTCGGTTGCCTCGTCGGCCACCGCGTTCGCCGACGCCGGCGCCTGGTCGGTGTACGCCGGAACGATGCCCGAGCACGCCGACGCGGTGTGTGACCTGATCGACGTCGAGCTGCATCGGCTGGTCGCGTTCGGGATCACCGCCGAGGAGCTCGAGATCGCCCGTGGCTACCTCACCGGCTCGTTCGAGATCGGTCTCGAGGATTCGGCCGCACGGATGTCGCGGCTCGGCGGGCAACTGCTCCTGCGCGGCGAGGTGCGCCCCTGCGACGAGCAGCTCGCCCGGTGGGACGCGGTCACGCTCGACGACACCCGCAAGGTGATCGACCGGGTCTACGGGGGCGACACCGTCACCGTCCGGCTCGGCCCCGGCTGAGCGTTGCATCCGGGGTCAGACCCCGTTTGTAACGTGGCGGTGTGATCAGGGTCGGCGTCCACGGAGCGAGCGGCAAGATGGGTACCGCGGCCTGCGCCGCGCTCGACGCCGCCGACGATCTCGAGCTGGTCGCCACGGTCGGCCGCAGCGACACGTTGCGGGCGTTCGCCGAGGCCGGCTGCCAGGTGGTCGTCGACTTCTCGTCCGCCGAGGCCGCGCGCATCGCCCTGCCATGGCTGGCGATCCACGGGATCCATGCCGTGAGCGGCACGACCGGGCTCACCAGCGACGACCTCGAGGCCATCGGTCGGGCCTTCGCCGACAGCGACGCGCACTGCGTGTGGGCTCCCAACTTCGCCGTCTCGGCCGTGCTGCTGATGCGGTTCGCCGAGCTCGCGGCGCCCTGGTTCGACACGGTCGAGGTGGTCGAGTACCACCACAACGCCAAAGCCGACGCACCCTCGGGTACCGCCCTGGCCACCGCCGAACGGATCGCCGCCGCCCGCCACGGCATCCCGTGGGCCACCGACCCGACGACCCACGAAGTGCTGTCGGGCGCCCGCGGCGGGAGCGGGCCGTCGGGCGTGCGCGTGCACGGCGTGCGGATGGCTGGGATGAACCCCCACCAGGAGGTGCTGTTCGGCACGACCGGGCAGACCCTCACCCTCCGCCAGGACAGCTACGACCGATCGAGCTTCATGCCCGGCGTGCTGCTGGCATGCCGTCGGATCGGCGACCATCCCGGCCTCACGCTCGGCCTCGACGCGCTGCTCGGGAGCTGACAGACCGCGCGGTCCGCGGCCGGCGGGCGCCCGCGCCAACGCGTGAGGCCGCGGTCGAGGGGGAGCGCCACGAGCACCGCCGCGGCGGCGAACGGCACGAGGCGGTAGTCGCCGACCATCTCGGGCACCATCACCACCGCCAGGACCGGCGCGCGGAGGCCGACGGCCACGCCGATCACCGCCGCCAGCACCATCGCGTCCCACCGCGATCCGGGCAGCTCGACCCCGACCCGCTCGACCGCGAGCACCGCGAGCAGACCCCAGCCGGCGGCGATCGCCATCGTCGGCAGGATCACGCCTCCTGGCACCCCGGCCGCCAGCGCGGCGAGCATGCCGACCACGCGCAGCACCGCCAGGCCGAGCGCACTCCAGAGCACCGGCTCGGCGGCCGCCAGCGCCAACGAGTTCATCCCGTTGCCGGCGGCCGCGCGGGCGATCGCCACCGAGCCCGCCGCCGCCAGCGTGCAGGCGATCCACGCTGCGCCGCCGAAGCCGAACCGGGTCGCCTCGGCCCGGCGGCGGAACCCGAACAGGAGTCGGGCGGCGACGGTGGCCGGCGCAGCCACCACCAACGTCGTCACGAGCAGCCCCGGGCCGAGTTGGTCGGGGTGCGGCAGCACGCTGTGGCGCTCCCAGAGCAGCGCGCCGGTGGCGTACCCGGTGGCGGCTCCGATCAGGGCGTAGGCGGCGGTGCGGCGGTTGCGGCGGATGCCGAGGTGGTTGTCGGCGTAGGCGAGCGCGCCGAGCGGCGCGGTGTAGGCCCCGGTGAAGGCCGCCGCGACACCGGCGACCGCCAGGGTGGGTCCGTGCTTGATGCGCTGCCCGAGGGTTGCGCCGAGCGCCCCGCCGGCCTCGATCATCGCCGTCTCGCGGCCGATCGGTACGAGCCCGACGCTCGACACGAACGTCCCGGCACCGCGCACCAGCGTCGCCCGCAACGACGGCCGGATCGCCCCGGCGTCGGCGGGATCGCCGTCGAGTGCCAGCTTGACGTGTTCGAGGCCCGTGCGGCCCGAGCC
>JAEZFY010000186.1 GCA_023417265.1 Actinomycetes bacterium
CCTCGTGCCGAACGTGCCGCCGCCCGGCCCCGCCAAGCCCGGCACGGCCGCCGAGCCGAGCCCGAGCAAGTCGCGGCGCCGCCGGCGTGGTGGCAAAGGTCGCGACACGGCCGAGCGCGCGCCAGCCGCCCAGGAGCAGGTAGCGGAGCGCGCGCCGAGCGCCGCCGGCGATCAGGCGGGTGCTCGCAAGCGCGGCCGCAAGCAGACCGCCAAGCAAGCTGCTGCCGAACAGGACCTGATCGAACAGCGCGGCGGGCGGACCCGCGACGGCAAGCCGATTGGGCGCTACTTCATGGCCGTCCAGGTGCGCCCGGGCGTGTCACAGGTCGCCGTGCTCGAAGGCCGCACGCTGATCGAGCACTACGTCAGCCGCCCCGCCGACGACGTCAGTCAGATCCATGGCAACGTCTACTTCGGTCGTGTCCAGAACGTGCTGCCGGGGATGGAGGCGGCGTTCGTCGACATCGCCACGCCCAAGAACGCCGTGCTCTACCGCGGCGACGTGCAGTACGACGCCGAAGATGTCGAAGTCAAGGGCAAGAACGCCCGCATCGAGGACATTCTCCGTAACCGGCAGATGATCATGTGCCAGGTCACGAAGAACCCGATCGGCGCCAAGGGCGCGCGGCTGACCCAGGAGATCTCGCTGCCGGGGCGGTTCGTGGTGCTGATCCCGAACTCGAAGACGTACGGCATCTCCAAGCGCCTGCCCGACGACACCCGCAAACGCCTGCGCAACGTGCTCGACCGGGTCAAGCCGGCCGAGCACGGTTTGATCGTGCGCACCGCCGCCGAGCACGCCACCGAAGCCGACCTCGAAGCCGACATGCGGATGCTGCTCGGTCAGTGGCACGACATCGAGGCCAAGGCCGCCAAGCTCGGCAAGCCCGGCTTGCTCTACCGCGAACCAGAGCTCGCCGTACGCGTGATCCGTGAGGAGTTCACCCCCGAGTACCGCGGCGTCGTGATCGACGACCGCGAGCTGTTCGAGGAGGTGCGCCGTTACGTCGAAGCGTTCAACCCCGAGCTCGCCGACCGGATCGAGTACTACGACGCCGAGGCCGAGGGGCTCTCGCTGTTCGAGCGCTTCCACATCCACGAGCAGGTGCACAAGGCCCTCGACCGCAAGGTGTGGCTCCCGTCGGGTGGTTCGCTGATCATCGAGCACACCGAAGCGCTCACGGTGATCGACGTCAACACCGGCAAGAACGTCGGCAAGTCGAACCTCGAAGAGACGGTGTTCCACAACAACCTCGAGGCCGCCGAGGAGATCGCCAAGCAGTTGCGGCTCCGCGACATCGGCGGGATCATCGTGATCGACTTCATCGACATGGAGATCCGCGAGAACCGCACCAAGGTCGTCCGCTCGTTCCGCGATGCACTCGCCCGCGACAAGACCCGCACGCAGGTGTTCGACATCTCCGAGCTCGGACTGTGCGAGATGACCCGCAAGCGCATCGGTGAGGGCTTGCTGACCGAGTTCAGCGAGACCTGCCCGGAGTGCGAAGGCCGCGGCGTGAAGGTCGACTACTCGATGCTCGAATGACGCTCGCCCCGTTACATCTGGGGTCTGACCCCGTTTGTAACGGTCGCTTCGGTCGCTAGCATTCCTCAAGCTATGTACGCAGTCATCGCCTCGGGCGGCAAACAAGAGAAGGTCGCCGAAGGCCAGCAGGTCGCACTCGAACTGCTCGCCGGCGAGGAGGGTAGCGAGGTGTCGCTGACCCCGGTGCTCCTGGTCGACGGCGACAACGTGCTCGCCGGCGCCGATGCGCTCGCCAAGGCTACGGTCACCGGCAAGATCGTCGGCACCACCAAGGGCCCGAAGATCAACGGTTTCACCTACAAGGCCAAGGCCAACCAGCGCAAGCGCTACGGCCACCGGCAGAACTACACGGTCGTCGAGATCACCTCGATCAAGGCCAAGTGACGAAGAGAGTCTGAGGGAACGCGATGTCGAAGACCAAGGGTGGCGGGTCAACCCGCAACGGCCGCGACTCCAACGCCCAGCGCCTGGGCGTCAAGGTGTTCGACGGCACCCAGATCACGGCCGGCACGATCGTGCTGCGTCAGCGTGGCACCAAGGTGCACCCGGGCAAGAACGTCGGTAAGGGCGGCGACGACACGCTGTTCGCGCTCGTCGACGGCTCGGTCAAGTTCGGCGAGCGCAAGGGCCGCAAGGTCGTCGACGTGCTCCCGGTCGCCGGCGACTGACTCCGGCGCCACCGAACCCACGGTTCTTCGCAACGGCGGGGTGCTTCGGCACCCCGCCGTTGCGCGTTCACGCCGAGATCACGCGTGCTGCCGGCGGCGTACTGACGACACGGTCAGCAGGAACACGCCCCCGACGAACGCCGCATCGGCCACCCGCAGGACCACACCGGCGGCATCGCTCGGTCCGGTGACCGGCAATGTCGGTGGTGGGGGCGCCAGCTGACGAACCGCCGGCGACGGCGCCGCGGTGGTCGTGGTCGTGGGCGTGGTGGTGGTCGTCGTCGTCGTGGTGCTGGCTGTGCTCGGCGGGACGGTGCTCGGCGGGACGGTGCTCGGCGGGACGGTGCTCGGC
>JAEZFY010000204.1 GCA_023417265.1 Actinomycetes bacterium
CAACTTCCGGTTCACGAGCGGCCACGTGTCGAACGCCCGCGGCGAGTCATCCGTCGTTGTGTACTCGTGGGACGTCGACCGCGAGCCCGATCCGCGCTTCGGTTATCCGCTCGACCCGCGCCTGCTCGTGGGCGACTTCGTCGACGAGTTCGTGCGAACCCAGGACGGCTGGCGGATCGGGTCGCGCACCGCCACCCTCGCCGCCCACAGCTGACGCCCCCTCACCCGGCGGTGAGCGGCCACGGGCGGTTGCGTTCGACGGTCAGCGCCAGTTCGAGCAACAGCTCTTCCTGAAAGTGCGGGGCCAAGACCTGCAGCCCGATCGGCAACCCGTCGAGCGTGCCCGCCGGGATCGAGATCGCCGGGTTGCCGTGCAAGTTGGCCGGGAACGTCAGCCGGCCGTTGTTCTGGGCGCCGGCCGCGATACCTCCGAACGTGTCGGGCAGCGGGCCCTCGGCGGCGAAGGCGACGTCGGGATTGCTGGCGGTCATCACGAAATCGACACCGCCGGCGGCGCTGTCGAAGATCCGCGCCATCGCCGCATCGAGTTCGGCGCGGCGGCGTTCGAGCTTCCAGCGCGCTTCGGCGCCGTAGCGCCCGGGGGTGAGTTCCATCGCCATGCGGATCTCGGGCGTCAGCTGCTCGGCACACCCCGGCCAATGCGGCCCGAGCGCCTCGATCAAGCCGACCGAGTTGGCGACCGACCAGGCGGTGCCCATCCGCGGCAGCGTCGTGTCGACGCCGTCGACGCGCACCATGCCGGTGTCGGCGATCAGCAGGTCGGCGGCCTCCTCGAGCAGTTCCCACATCGCCGGCGCCACCGTCGCGCCACCCCAGTCGGCGACGACCGCGACGCGCCGCCCGCGCAGTTCGTCGGCATGCGTGCCGAGCCCGCGCTCCCATCCCTCGACGCGGGGGAGCGAGAGCGGTTCGGCCGGATCGCGGCCGTTGCACACGTCGAACCAGCGGGCGGTGTCGCGGACCGATCGGGAGATGCAGCCGTGCGTGACGGTCATCGCCCCGAGCCGGGGGTTGGGTGTCAACGGGATCCGGCCGTAAGTGGCCTTGAGGCCCACCATGCCGACGAACCCGGCGGGGATCCGTAACGACCCGCCACCATCGCCGCCCGTGCCGAGCGTCACGAGTCCACCGGCGACCGCGGCGGCACTGCCGCCCGACGAACCACCCGGCGTGCGCCCGTGCCGCCAGGGGTTGTGGGTGACCCCGTTGAGCACGGTGCGGGTGAGGTTGACGCCCCCGAACTCCGACGCCGTGGTCTGCCCGACGAGCACCGCCCCACCCCGGTCGCGGGCACGCGCCGCGTTCGTGGAGGTCACGTCGGCGACCTCGTCGCGGAACACGACGCAGGCGTGGGTGTCGGGCCACCCGGCCACCTGGTCGAGCTCCTTCACGCCGATCGGCACGCCGCCGAACGGCAAGCTCACATCGGACGCTGCTGCCGCCGCCAACGCCTGCTCGGCGTGCACGTGTGAAAACGCATTGAGGTCGCTAGCGGCGATCGCCGCGAGCACCACCGCGAGCTCCTCGCGCGGCGAGCGCACGCCCGCCCGGAACGCCTCGACGAGCGAGCATGCGTCGCCCTGCCACGGTTCGTCAGCCATGCCGGGAACGTACCGCGCCGGCCGTTTCGCGGGCGGGCCGGCGCGCCCCGGTGAATCAGGACCGCAACGGTCCGGAGCGGTTCGTACCGTACGCGTATGACCAGCGCCGCGAACTCCCTTCCCACCTTGTCGGGCATCGTGCTCGACTGCGCCAACCCGCCCGCCCTCGCCCAGTTCTACAGCGACCTCACCGGGTGGCCCGTCCACGACGGCAGCAGCGACGAGTGGGCCACCGTCGAAACGCCGTTCGGCGCCGCACTCGGCTTCCAGGGCGTCGAAAGCTACGTCGCTCCCGACTGGCCGGGCACCGAACCGCCGCAGCAGTTCCATCTCGACTTCGACGTCGCCGACCTCGACGCCGGCGAAGCCCACGCGCTCGGGCTCGGCGCGCGCAAGGCCGAGCACCAGCCGGGCGAGACGTTCCGTGTGTACCTCGACCCCGAAGGCCACCCGTTCTGCCTGTGCCTCGCCGGTTGAGGCACGCGTGCTCCTGAGGCAAGACGGCTGCTGAGGCGATACTGGTGTCGTGACTCCGCCTGCCGCCACCGAGCTGCGGATCAACCGCGACGCACCCGTCGCCCGCACAACACTGCCACCCGGATCGTGGGTCGACGTCGTCGCCGGGTTCGCCCGCGAGGCGTCGGACCGGTTCGCCGAGCTGCACGCCGCGGGGCGGTGGGAGCAGCGCGAGGTGTTGCGCTACGACCGCTACGTGCCCGAGCGGCGGCTCGGCACCGGGTTCCGCGCCGAGCGGCATCCGTTGCTGCGCCAGACCGATCTGTTGCTGCGCTCGCGCTACGGCCGACCGTTCGACGGCGTGGCAGGCATCCTGTACCGCGACGGCGACGACTTCCAGGGCCTCCACACCGACCGCGAGATGCGCTGGCTCGACGACACCCTGATCGCGATCCTCGTGCTCGGTGCGCGGCGCCCGTTCGTCCTGCGGCCGCGCGGCGACGCCGTGCCGATCGAGCGCGTGCCGCCCGGCCGCGACCCGAGCGACGTCGTGCTGCTACCGGGTGAGGGCGACCTGCTCGTCATGGGTGGGGCGTGTCAGCGCGAATGGTTGCACGGCGTGCCCGCCGCTCCCGGCGTGGAGGCACCACGGATGTCGTTGACGTGGCGGTGGACGAGCCGTCAGGGGCGACCCGACACCAATCCGACGTTCTACGACGGACGTCACTTCAGCGACGGCTCGCGTCAGCCCGGCACCCGGACCCGCCGTTAGCGAAACGACTCGGCCAGGGATTGCAGCCGGTCGCGATACGCCGACCACCACGCGGCGTCGACGCCGTCGGCCTCGCCGGGCAAGTTCTCGCGGCCCTTGTTCCAGCCGATCTCGCCGTCGATCAGCTCGCGGACGATGTCCACGTGACCGGTATGGCGGTGCAGTTCGGCGAGTGCGTGCACGGCCGCGAACCGCAGGGT
>JAEZFY010000248.1 GCA_023417265.1 Actinomycetes bacterium
CACGTGGGCGCCGTCGTCGGCGCGCGACCAGCGCAGCCGGGTGAAGGCGATCAAGCTCGACGAAGCGCTGGCACGGATGCCGGTGGCGCGCCTGTCGGTCGCCGACGTTGAGCGCTGGCACGCCCGGCTGCGGCGGGCCGGCAAGCAGGACGCCGGCATCAAGAACCAGCACGGCGCGCTGCGCGCTGCGCTCGCCCAGGCCGAGCGGTGGGGATGGGTCAACACGAACGTCGCCGCGTTGGCGCAGCTGCGCACGAGCCGGGCGAAGAAGCGCTCGTCGATGTCGGCCGACGAGGTGCGGGCCGTGGTCAAAGCGGCCACCGAGTTCGACCCGGCCGCTGGTCTCGGGCTCCGGCTGGCGGCGATCACCGGCGCCCGCCGGGCCGAGCTGGCGTCGCTGCGGTGGGACGAGGTCGACGGGGGAGAGCTGACGATCGACTCGGCGATCGAAGCGGTCGAGCGCGGCGACGGCAAGCCGGTGCTGCGCGACGCGGCGACGAAGACGGCCAACACGCGGACGTTGACGCTCGACGCGGTCACGCTCGGTCTCGTCGATCAGGTCCGCCGCGAGCGCGAGCCGTACGGCCCGTGGATGTTCGGCGTCGGCCCCGAGCTCGTCAACCCCGACCGGATCGGCTACTGGTGGCGCCGCGCCCGCGACATCGCCGGCATCGACAAGAAGTGGCGTCTTCACGACCTGCGCCATTGGTCGGCCACGAGCGCGATCGGCCAGGGCCACGACGTGAGAACGGTCGCCGAGCGCCTCGGCCACGCCGACGCCTCGATGACGTTGCGGGTCTACGCCCACGCCTTCGCCGCCGCCGACAAGGCAGTAGCCAAAGGCCTCGGCCAACTCCTCGACGGAGAGGGCGAACGGTGACCGAACCTCTGCTGCTTCGCGACGACGCGGCGACGCCAGGGCTGCTCGTGGTGCGACTCGGCGCGGTGACGCTTGGCGACGAACACCTGAGGCGATCCACAGAGGAGTGCCATGCACGTTGGGGGATGTGGGGATTCTCAGTACTCGAGGTGCCTGAGGGTGACTACGCCGAGCTCGCGCGCCTGCGACCGATTGTTGCCGAGCGTCGACAGCTCCTCATCGCCCACGGCGCGAGCCTGATTGGTGACGGATTCCCACTCCTCCCGAGACTCGACGCGCCGCATTGGACCGTCGCGCTTGCGGCGCCAACTCCGGATGTCTTCGCCCGAGTTCGCGCGCACTTCGAGGGGCAGACTCCCAACCCGGCCTACAGCCCGGCTGCGCCGCCACTACGATGAACCGCGTGACCTCGCCCGCCTACGACCTGTGGTACGACGCCAACACCGTTGGCGCGGATCTGGTGGTGGAGACGTGGATCAGCCACGGCCCGCGGGCACGCGACGCATCGTTCAATCCTCGCCCGGGCGACTGGGTGCTACTCGGTGACGACGAAGAAGCGCCGCAGCAGGCGCGCGTGATCCGTCGCGACGGCGATCGAGTGTCGGCACAGATCGCGTTGCCGGCCATGTCGGCGCCCGCCGCGTCCGCAACTGCCAGCCCGTAACCCGCGGGCCTCGGGCCGGCGAGTGTGTGCTCCGATGTGTACTGCGATGTGTTGCTTCTGACGTGATCGGGCGGTGCGCGCCGCCCGTCTCCACCGTCCGCCGTGTCCGGTTCCGTCGGACACGGAACTAACCGATCTACTCGTGACGTCACGGGTGGCTACCCGGGCGACTACCCGACCAGGTCGGGTGTTCGGGGTGGTGAACAGGGACGTAGTCGGGGACCTGCCCGAGTACTCCCAGGGCGTCCCGGTCGTGAATTCACCGAAGCTTTGCTTGGAGTGGGTGGTGATTCGGGTGGTAATCCGGGACGTCACTCGTTCACGGTCGGGGTCATGAAGACCCCGCTCGAGGTCCCGCTGCTCACGGTCGCGGAGGCCGCCGCGTTGCTCCGGATCGGCCGCTCGCTCGCGTACCAGCTGGCCGGCGAGTACATCGCTTCGGGCGGTGTGTCGGGACTCCCAGCGGTGCGCCTCTTGAACGACGCCTGGTCGTGGTCGTACCGTTATAAGACGACTTCTGACGTCTGGCTCAACTCGATTTGGAGCAATACCTATACCACGATCATTGGTACGCCGAGCGCGTACGGCTCGGTCACAGCGCCGTACGCGGTCTTTGTGCATGGATTTAGTGGTGTGTGATGATGGCTCGACCGGCGACCATACTCGTTGCGGTGAGTGTTATTGGTTTACTTGCCAGCTGCGGCGAAGCCGAGCCTCGGCTCGCAGCGGAGCCGACCACTTCGACTGTCATTTCGGTGCCATCGCCCAGCGACGAATCGGCGCCAACGAGCGCTGTCGGATCGCTCGTTCCGACTGATTCCTCAACATCTGCCGGAACCGTCGCCACGTCTGCTGTCGCTACTATTACTGCAACGTCGATCCCGGTGACCGGCCCACCCACCGCGGCCATTTCCGCGACAAGCGCGCCGCCGACGAGACCATCGACGGGCATCGCAGTGGATGATCCGAACGGAGCCGCCGAGATCATTGCGTCGGATCGAGCGGCTGAGATCACGAGCCTGTTCGAGGTTAGGTACCAAACCGAGGCGTCCGATCTGCTTGTAACTACCGGGACTGGCCGGACGTTAGGTGAGGTCTTGCAACTCGGCGATGCGCTAACCCCCAACGACACGTATGCCTTGGTCTACGCGACTGGTTCGTTTGTCGACCCCTTTGCAAAGAGTCCGGACGGCGCCCCCCCGGTTGAGGGAAAGACGGCCTTCCTCATCGTGACGAGTGATGGAACGTTGCTCGGGGGCGGTCTATATGCCGAGGACCTTTCCGAGTCGATACGTGAGGCCTTTGCGCCCGCCGTGCACCTGATGGATCTACACCACGGCCGCTGAGATACCGCCCGCGGTCCGAAGCGAGCGTCACGGATCGTGCTCTGCGGCCCGATGCCCGACGGTGTCGTTCTGCACGCGGCGTCGGCACTCGTCGAGCGCAGTGTTGGCGAGCTTGACAACATGAGAAGCATCGGATCGGCGACCTGGCGTCGGGCAGCATGACTTCCAACTCAACCAGCGGCTCGGTGAGCTGGCCTCTGTCGGCGAATGGCTCGCGGCAATCGCCACGAAGTACGACGTCCATGTGGAGGATCAGCCTCGGTCGATCTTCCCCTACCCACCTGAGTGGGCGCGACGGGTGGGCGTGTCCCGTTCCGGAGCAAGGTGAAACGGTGAGCTTCGCGGGTCGCGTCACGGATGAGCACCTGTTCACGCAGCTCGTGCGAACCGGTGGGGGACCGGCATCCATCCCTACTCATCCCTACAACCCCGTGGATTCCCACAGACCTGGCGGACTGGGCGGACGCGAAACCCCTGGTCAGGGGACTGCGCGACACGGGGCAACACACGCTGGACGGCCCGGAATGATCCACGACATCTTCGAAGGCACCGAGCAGATCCAGCAGCTTGTGATCAGCCGGGCGATCTCCGGCCTGCGTATCGAGTGATCCCGGCCACCGGCTGCCCCCTCTAGACTCCCATCGCCACGCCAGCTCGACGCTTGCGACCGGTGCTTCGGTTACTGGTCGCCGCGTCGACTTCCGCCATCGCGACGCGGCGCCATAGGAGCGGTGTCCTAGGACACCCGTCGGACGTTGCCGATCGGGACTGTTACATGTAACGTCGCGTTCATGACGCGCCAGCGTTCGACCGCTCCGACCGCCGTTCGAGTCCGCGCGCATCGCGAACGTCTACGTGCCCAGGGTTTGCGGCCGGTGCAGTTGTGGGTTCCCGACGTCCGGTCACCGCTCTTCGCCCAAGAGGCGCACCGCCAGGCTGCTGCGGTCGCCGCCAGCGCTACCGCCGGCGATGATCAGGCCTTCATCGACGCACTCGGCAACGGGGCGTGAAACGCGGCGAGATCTGGACCGCGGCCGCCGGGAGCGGGTACGTCGGCAAGCCCCGGCCGGTGGTGATCATCCAGGACGATCTGTTCGACGCAACCTCCTCCGTGACCGTCTGTGCATGCACGACCGACCCGACCGACGCACCGCTCTTCCGGATCCCAATCACCGCCGACGAGCTGACCGGGATCCGCGAGCCGAGTCGCCTGATGGTCGACAAGATCACGACCGTGCCGCGCTCCAAACTCGGCGAGCGAATCGGGCAGCTCACGGACGACGACAGGACAAGACTCGCCAGATCGATCGTTGTCTTTCTCGGGCTCGCCTCATCCTGAAACCTACGTCCCACGCTCCCGGCGACGCGTGCAGCCTGATATCGTAAGATATCACTCAACGGAGGAGCCTGTGACTGACATTCTGATTCGAGACGTTCCGGAGGAGATCCTTGCCGCGATCGACGGAAGGGCGAAGCGACTTGGACTGTCGCGTACCGCCTACCTTCGCCGGGCCCTCGAGCGCGAACGCAGGGCGTCCGATGCCCCAATCACACTTGACGGGCTGACCCGGTTTGCAGCGCTCGCGGCCGACCTAGACGATCCCGACGTCATGTTCAAAGGCTGGTCGTGACGACGACCTGGCTGATCGACAAGTCGGCCATCGGCCGGCTCCACCGCGCCACCGACGCCGACGTGTGGGCGAACCGGATCGAACGAGGCCTCGTCAGGATCAGCACCGTGACGCGACTCGAGATCGGGTTTTCGGCCCGGTCGGGCGAGGATCATCGAGCGTTGTTCACTGAACCGCCGATCACGTCGATGCCCGTCGAATACCTCACGCCGGCGATCGAAGATCGCGCCATCGAGATTCAGGCAGCGCTCGCCCACCGCGGACAGCATCGAGCTCCATCGATCCCCGATGTACTGATCGCCGCCACTGCCGAACTCGCGCAACTGACCGTGCTCCACGTCGACAAGGACTTCGAACTGATTGCCGAGTTCACCGGCCAGCAGCACGAGCCACTCAACGTGAGGTGACCGCGACCCGGCGGTAGGGGAGGTTCCTAGATACTTGGCCTTGCCCCGGCAGCAGGGGTGCAAGTGTGCGGGATGCGGATCAAGATCGTGGTGTCCGACTGGCGGCGGTGTGACCGAGACTGGATGCGCTCTGCTTGTCGCTGGGTGTAGCGACTCCGGAAGACGGCGGCGCCAAGGCGCTGGTGTTACCGTCCGCGCATGACTCGCACCGGCGCATGCCTCTGTGGCCAGGTCACCTACGAGATCGAGGGTGACCCGCTGGCGACTGCGGTGTGCCACTGTGCACACTGTCAGCGCCAGAGCGGTGGCGCATTCTCGGTCAACGTGGTGGTGCGTGAGAGCCAGTTGCGCGTCTCCGGCGAGCTGGCGACGTTTGAGGACCGGGGCGAGTCGGGCGATGCCGTCTACGTGTACCGCCGGTTCTGCGGCGGCTGCGGTTCGCCGATCGTGTCGGCGTTTGCGCAGCCGGAGGGAATCGTCGCCGTGAAGGCCGGCACGCTGGACGACACCTCTGACGTCACCCCCACCGTCGAGGTGTGGTGCGAGCGCCGTCAGCCGTGGGTGCAGTTGCCCGGCATGACGGTCTCGCTCGACCGCGAGTAGCGCCGCGATTCGGCGGAAGGCCCCGAGAGGGCCGCTGGCACCCCCGTCGAGCAGCGGTCAGGGTTGCCAGGCGATGATCTCGCTGATCGTGTTGTCGACCGCGAGGAGGTACTCGTCGCCCGAGTCGTCGAGCCAGTCGAAGTAGATCGGTGCGCCACGGTGATTCGGGATCACGTACTGGCGTTGGAAGCCAGCGGCGACGCTGTGCTGCACGAACGCGATCCGTTGGCCGTTCGGTGCGAACACGGCGCATGACTGCGACTCACCACGCCCGTTGGTGCTGAGCTGGTGCGGCGATCCGGCCGCCTCACGTACGTGCACTCCTCCGTTCAAGCCGTACGAGAGTTGGACGTTCGGCCCCGCACGAACACACCCGGGGCGCCCGTCGGCGTCGCTGAAGGTCTGCACCATGCCCACCGTCGGCGCATCCCCGGCGGCGAGCTGGGCGGCCGTGATGACACCGATCGCCGAGGCCCACTCGTACGCCTCTTCGTAGGTGTCGTCGAACAGCACGAGCAGCTCGCCGTTGGGAGCGAACTCGACCTCGCGGGCCACCCCGACCCACCCGAATTCCTTCGACGTGCGCGTGTTGAGATCGACGATCTCGATCCAGGTCTCGAGCGACGACGTGGCGGCGATCATGGCCAGGTAGCGGCCGTCGGGCGACACGGAGATGTCGTCCACGCTCCAGGCCGCCGAGTCGACCTCGAACGACTCGGTGACGACGTTCGTGTCGAGGTCGCGTACGCGGAAGATCAACGGGTCGAACGGGTCGGTGTCGGCCTCGATCCAGCGGTTCCGCGGCAGATCGACGGTCGCCGCCTCGTCGTAGACGCCGCGCTGCTCCCACTCCGCGGCCGGGACGCCGAGGGGCAGCCGCCAGATGCGCCCGATGCCGGTGGCCCACAACACACCCGGCCCCGTTTGCGGCTCGCCCGGCAACCAGCCGGTGACGTCGGCGACGAGGTGCGTGGCACCGAACCGGTTGTAGAGGGCGATCTTGCCGTCGGCGCCCACCGCGGCCACGACCAGGTTCGAGGTCGTCTGCCCGGGTCGTAGGTTGATGTTCGAGCCTTCCCGGCGGTTGCCGCTCGGGTACACCGACACGAACGTGTTGGCGGTCGGGTCGGTCGCCGTGACGTTGACCACCACAGCCCCGACGCCGCTGGCCGGCACCCCGGCCACCCCGGTCACCTGCACGTCGATGTGGCCGTCCTCGCCCACCTTGGCGCCCGGCGCGCCGGTGCCGTCGCGAGTGTCGAGCACCCGCGTCGGTGGCAGCGGCGAGTAGTTCGAGCCAACCGGGAACCAGCCGGCGACGTCCACCACCAGGTCGACGCTGCCGAACCGGTTGTAGAGCGCGACCCGCCCACCGGCGCCGACCGTGGCGATCACCGAACTGGAATCGGTCTGCCCAGCGACCAGGTTCAGGTTCGAGCCGTCGCGGGTTCCGCCCGACGGGTAGGCCGCCACAAACGTGTTCGCGCTCGGGTTCGTGCCGGTGACGTTGAGCACGACGGCACCGACGCCGCTCGCGGGGACACCGCCGGCGCCGGTGACCTGCAGATCGAGCACCGAGTCGGCGCCCACCGTGGTGCCACCGGTACGTGTGTCGAGGATGCGTGCGGGTGCGAGCGGCCGGTACGCATCGCCGGCCGGGAACCAGCCGGCGACGTCGGCCACCAGATCGACCGTGCCGAAGCGGTTGTACAAGCTCACCTTGCCCCCGCTGCCGACGCTGGCGATGACGAGGTTCGAGTCGGTTTGCCCAGCCAACAGGTTCAGGTTCGATCCGTTGCGTTCGGTGCCGGTGGGGTAGGCGGCGATGAACGTGGCCTGGCTGGCCCCGGTTCCGGTCAGGTTGAGGACCACCGCTGCCACCCCCGTGGCCGGCACGCCGGCCGTTCCGGTGACGACGACGTCGATCGCCGCGTCGGGCCCGACCGGGGCCTGGGGCGCTCCCAGCCCGGCACGCGTGTCGAGGATCCGTGTCGGGATGAGCGGCCGGTAGGCGTCGGGCGGGGCGGCGCTCGCCGGCGTGACGCTCACCGTCACCGCGGCCGCCAGCAGCGCGGCGGCGACGACACCGATCCGGGTCATGAACTGGGTTCTCGGTCGCACGCGACCGCACCTCCGGGGGGTTGAGGCGACGCGTCGCCATCCGACCGGGGCCGCCCACCCCGCCGGGTCGGGCCAGTATGGCGGGGCACCCGCCGGGGAGCAAGCGACCCCGGTTGCGCGGCTCAGCCGGGGGCTGGGGCGTCGGCGTCGGCGGCGGGCGATTCGCCGGCGCCGTCGTCGTCGTCGAAGTACTCGATCGCGTCGTCGATGACGCCTTCGACGTCGAGCTCGGTCTCGTTGTCCGGGTCGGGCGTGGGATGCGTGTCGGTCACGGGCGGGCGGTACCCCGGGCCCGGCGCCGTTCACACCTCGACCGTGACACCCCGCCTCTAGGGTGGCCGGCGTGACCACCGTGACCCCGGGAACCCGCGCCGCCACGCGGCGGGTGCGCATCGGGGCGATCGATCCGCGGACGTCGCTGCCGCGGGGCATGGGCCGCAGCGACCCCACCACGCGGGTCACGCCGACGAGCTACGCCCGGGCCGTGCAC
>JAEZFY010000031.1 GCA_023417265.1 Actinomycetes bacterium
GGGCTGCACGGCGCCGCGCCACACGGCCGGCTCGGGCACCGCGGCGACGAGCGGCACGACGGGTGGTTCCGAGACGAGCCGGACGAGGTCGGCGGTGTCGCGCCACGTCAACGGTGGCGAAGGAGCCCACGCGGTGGGCCGCGGGATGACTTGGCGCGGCACCTGAGCCCGAGCGCCGTTACCCGGCGTGGCCGCCCGGCGCCCAGCCCGAGTCGATCAGCTCGGTGAGGACGTCGGCGAGACCGGCGGTCTTGAGGTTGGCGAGCACCTTCCCGGGCGCCTGCTCGCCGGCCTCCCACTCGTCCCACGCAGCCTTCAGCTTGGTGAGGTCGGGGGCGGGTCGCTCGAACGCCATACCGAGAGCATACGGACCTGCGTCGATCCCCCTGCTTGCAGCCTGGCAGGATGACGGCGCGTGACCACCGAGCAGCTCCCCGCCCCTGTGGCCAAGCAGCGCTCCCGGCTCGGCGCGAGCTACCACAAGCTGCTCGCCGCCACCACCGTGTCCAACCTCGGCGACGGCATGGCCCAGGTCGCCTACCCGTGGTTGGCATCGGCGGTGACGCGCAACCCGGTGCTGGTCGCCCTCGTGGCGGTCGCCCAGCGGCTCCCGTGGCTCGTGTTCACGCTGCCGGCGGGCGTGATCACCGATCGGGTCGACCGCCGCCGGGCGATGGTGGCGATGGACCTCGCCCGGGGCGTGTTGACGCTCGGCGTCGGCCTCGCCGTGCTCGGTCAACAGGACGTGCTGCCGGGCCCCGACGAACTCGACCTCGTGACGGGAACGAACACCGGGCTGTACGCGATCGTGATCGCCGCCACCGTGTTGGCCGGGATGGCCGAGGTGTTGCGCGACAACAGCGGCCAGACGATCCTGCCCAACATCGTCGCCCCCGACCGGCTCGAGCACGCCAACGGCCGGATGTACAGCGTCGAGCTGGTCGCCAACACGTTCGCCGGGCCGCCGCTCGGTTCGCTCTTGCTGCTGACCGCGTTCTCGATCCCGTTCTTCGTCGACGCCGGCACGTTCTTCGTCGCCGCTGCGCTCGTCTTCCTGATCCCGGGGACGTTCCGGGCCGAACGGGCCACCACGGAGCCGACCTCGTTCCGCCACGATCTCGGCGAGGGTGTCCGCTGGCTGATGAGCCACGACCTGCTGCGCCCGATGGCGATCATCCTCGGGTTGATGAACATGGCGGCGATGGTGTCGACGGCGACGTTCGTGCTGTTCGCCCAGGAGGTGCTCGGCGTCGGCCCGCTGATGTTCACCGTGATCGGCTTCGGCGGGGCGATCGGCGGCATTCTCGGCGGGCAGTACGCGTCGCGGGTGTCGGCCCGGCTCGGCAGCGGCAACGCGCTCGCGGCCACGCTCGCGTTCAGTGCGATCACCGCCGCGGTCACGGGGGCGCTGGCCTACTGGCCGGTGGCGCTGGCGATGTTCGCCACGCTGTCGTTCTGGGGGCTCGTGTGGAACGTCATCACCGTCAGCTTGCGCCAGGCGATCATCCCCCCGCACCTGCTCGGCCGCGTCAACAGCGTCTACCGCTTCTTCGCGTGGGGGATGATGCCGGTCGGCGCCGCGCTCGGAGGCGTGATCGTGTTCGTCGTCGACCGCTTCGCCAGCCGCGACCTGGCGTTGCGCTGGACGTGGTTCGCCAACGCGCTCATCCACGTGGGGCTGTTCCTGTTCGGCCGCGCCAAGCTCACCACCGCGCGCATCGAGGCGGCACGGTCGGGAGCCGCCGGCTGACTCGCACTGCGACCGCCACGACCGCCACGACCGGCGGGTCAGGCGACGCGGGCGAGCAGTTCTTCTCCGGCCGGGTCGGACTCGAGCGTGAGGATCACGGCGCGTTCGACGAACGGGCCGAGCTCGCCGGCCGCGCCGACGATCCGCTCGGCGATCGCCTGCAGCGGATCGACGAGCGTCTCGCGCCAGTCGTCGGCGGCGAGCGCGACGACGGTGCGGGCGAACGCCGGCCGGTCGGCCGCGTCGGTGGCGCCGACCGGGGCCCAGATGCGCCGCAGGGTCGCCCGGGCGAGGCGCCGCTGCCACCCCCGCAATGTGCCCCAGCGGGCTGCCCCGTACGAGGCGTAGAAGCTCTTGTGGGCCGACTCGTGGGCGCGCAATCGCCGGAACAGTGTTTCGTGGAGGGCCCGCTCGCCGTCCTCCTGCAAGATCGCGTCGATGCGGTGGTAGGCCGTCATCGCCAAGTGCTCGTTCATCGCCCCCGACGTCGCCCAGATCACCTCGATCACGCCGTGCAGGGCACCCGAGATCCGGCCCGCCGCGCCGATCTTGGCGTTGTGACCCGGCGGGGCCGCGTCGTCGAGCGGCACGGGATGCAACCCCACCAGTTCCATCAGGTGGCCGAGCGCCCGCGCGTGGCCGAGCTCGTCGTCCGTCCATTGGGCGAGGAAGCGCTCGATCTCGGGCGAGCGGCGCGGCATCAGCGTCTCCATGTGCGTGACCCCGACGAAGTGCTCGACGCGCTGGGCGTATTCGAGCGGGTCACCCAGACGGGCGGCGAGGCGCTCGGGGGCGACGATCGTGAAGTCGATCTCGTCGAACACGAGCGGCGGTTTGCGCTCGACGAACTCCAGGCGGTCCGACGCCAGCAGCATCGGCCGATTGTGGCACGTCAGCGCTCGCGGCGGCGCCGTAGAGCGGCGCGCCCGGCGGAGTAGGCGGTGCCCGCCGCGCGCCCGGCAGCGCGGCCCACCGAGGCGCTCGTCGGTCCGGCCTGGGC
>JAEZFY010000067.1 GCA_023417265.1 Actinomycetes bacterium
GGTCGGCACGTTCGGTCCGTTCGCCAGGCGGGCGGCCACCGCCACCGACGTGCTCGCCGGCGCCGGCGCCGACCCGGCCACCACCGCGGCGATCGCCGCGGCCTGGCTCGACGCCCTCGCCACGCGCAACCCCGAGCTCCCCGACGTCGACCTGCAACTCGACCCGGCCGCAGTCGAACTCGTCCGAACCGCAGCCGCCGAGCTGGCCGCCACCGTCCCCCCGATCCCGGCCGATCCGGCGCTGGTGATCGAGCTGGCGACCCCGCGCACCGACGCGTACCTCGCCGAGCACTGCCCCGACCAGGGCCTGCTGGCCGGCAGCGACGTCACCGGCAGCGACGTCACCGGCTGAGCCGCGCCGGCACCGCCCGGCCGGCACGCGGGCGGGGTGGGGGAGTGGGCGCTCGCCTAGGATCGGCGGCCGATGACCCCTCGAGTACCGCTACGGATCGCGTTCGGATGTGACCATGCCGGCTTCGAGCTCAAGCAGCACCTCGCCGAACGGCTCACCGCCGCGGGGCACCACATCATCGACCACGGCACGAACTCGACCGACAGCGTCGACTACCCCGAGTTCTGCGCCGCTGCGGCGCGCAGCGTGCGCGCCGGCGACGCCGACTTCGGCATCGTGATCGGCGGCAGCGGGCAAGGCGAACAGCTCGCCGCCAACAAGGTGCGCGGCGTGCGCGCGGCCCTGTGCAACGAGCTCTACACGGCGCGCATGGCACGCCAGCACAACGACGCCAACGTGCTCGCGATCGGTGCGCGGGTGGTCGGTGTCGGCCTGGCCGAAGAAGTCGTCGACCTGTTCCTGTCCACCGCCTTCGAAGGCGGGCGCCACGCCCGCCGGGTCGCCCAGCTCACCGAGCTCGAGAACGAGTTCTGACAGAAAGCCGCCGCCATGCCGTTCCCCACCGACTCGCAGCCCGACACCGAGGTCGAGGCGCTGATCGCCGCCGAGTTCGCGCGCCAGACCACCGGCCTGCAGCTGATCGCCAGCGAGAACTTCACCAGCCCGGCCGTCATGCGCGCCACCGGCTCGGTGCTCACCAACAAATACTCCGAGGGCTACCCGGGCAAGCGCTACTACGGCGGCAACGCAGTGGTCGACAGCATCGAGCAGATCGCCATCGACCGGGCCAAGCAGCTGTTCGGCGCCGAGCACGCCAACGTCCAGCCGCACTCCGGGGCGAACGCCAACATGTGCGTCTACCAGGGCCTCCTCGAGCCCGGCGACACGGTGATGGGGCTCAGCCTCGATCACGGCGGGCACCTCACCCACGGCTCGCCGGTCAACGCCTCGGGGCTGCTCTACCACTTCGTCGCCTACGGCGTCGGCGCCGAGGACCGGATCGACCTCGAACAGGCCCACAAGCTCGCCGCCGAGCACCGCCCCAAGCTGATCGTGGTCGGCACGACGAGCTACCCGCGGCGGCTCGACCCCGAACCGTGGCGGGCGATCGCCGACGAGGTCGGGGCGCTGCTGATGTTCGACATCGCCCACCTCGCCGGGCTGGTCGCCGGCGGTGCGCACCCCAACCCGGTGCCGTACGCCGACATCGTCACGCTCACCACCCACAAGACGCTGCGCGGTCCACGCGGTGGGGCGATCCTGTGCAAGGAGCCCTACGCCAAGGCGATCGACAAAGCCGTCTTCCCCGGCTGGCAGGGCGGCCCGCTCGAACACGTCATCGCCGGCAAGGCGATCGCGTTCGGTGAGGCGCTCCAGCCGAGCTTCCGCGACTACGCCCACCAGGTCGTCAAGAACGCGGCGGCGCTCGCCGCGGCGTTGGCGGGGGAGGGCTTCGCGCTGGTGTCGGGCGGCACCGACAACCATCTGATGGTGGTCGACCTGCGCCCGTTCGACGCCGAGCTCACCGGCAAGCTCGCCCAGGCGACGCTCGACGAGCAAGGCATCACGCTCAACAAGAACACGATCCCGAACGACCCGCGCAGCCCGTTCGTCACGAGCGGCCTGCGGATCGGGACCCCGTCGGTCACCACCCAGGGCATGACCGAAGCCGAGATGCCCCAGATCGCCAGCCTGATCGCCCGGGCCCTCCGCGGCGACGCCGTGGGCGACGAGGTCGCCACCCTCTGCGCCGCGTTCCCGCCCTACACCTGATCTCGTCCACCTGATCTCGGCTACCTGATCTCGGCTGGGCGGGCGGGGCGCTCGCGGGCTGGCACTCTCCGGTGCGGCTCGGCTTCGTAATGTCGTGGGCGTGAACCCCGGGCTGACCGACTACTTGGCGATCGGCATCGTCGCCGCCGCAGTCACGTGCGCGGTCACGCCGCTCGTGCGCCGGGTCGCCCGCGAGCTCGGCTGGGTCGCGCAACCCAACGCGCGCTCGGTGCACACCGCACCGATCGCCAACGTCGGCGGGTTGGCGATGGTGATCGGCTTCGTCGCCGCGCTCGGCGTGGCCGCCCAACTCGACCGCTTCGAGGTCGTATTCGCCAACAACAGCGAGCCGTTCGGCATCGCCCTCGCGGCGGCCGTGATGTTCGCGGTCGGGATGCTCGACGACGTGCGCGACCTGCCGCCCCCTGCCAAGGTCACCGGCACGGTCGTCGCCGCCCTGATCCTGTGGCAGTCGGGGGCGACGATGTTCTACTTCCGCGTCCCGTTCTACGACGTGCTGATCCTGCCGAGCGACTGGGCTCCGCTCGTCACCGTGCTGTGGCTGCTCGGGATGACCCAGGCGATCAACCTGATCGACGGCCTCGACGGACTCGCCGCCGGCATCGTCGCGATCGCTGCGTTCGGGTTCTTCCTGTACGCCAACAAGCTGGCGACGCTCGACCTGCTCGGCGACTCGAACATCGGCCCGCTGATCGCGATCATCACGGTCGGGATCGCGCTCGGGTTCCTGCCGTTCAACTTCAACCCGGCCCGGATCTTCATGGGCGACGGCGGGGCGTATCTGCTGGGCACGCTGCTGGCGGTGTCGACGAGCGTCGTCGGGGGGCGCGCCGCCCCGGGCACCCAGGACTTCGTCGGCCAGACGTTCTTCTTCTTCGCCCCGCTCGTGATCCCGCTCCTGATCCTCGGGGTGCCGATCCTCGACACGCTGTTCGCGATCGTCCGGCGGGTGTCGAAACGGCAAGCATTCGACGTCGCCGACAAGGGCCACCTGCACCACCGCCTGATGAACCTCGGCCACGGCCATCGCCGCAGCGTGTTGATCCTGTGGGGATGGACGCTGCTGCTGACCGCGTTCGTGCTGTGGCCGGTGCTGCGCGGCGGCAACCCGCGCTACCTCACGTTCGGCATCGCCGCGCTCGGCATCGCCCTGTTCACCGTGCTCCACCCGATGGTCCAGCGCCGGCGGGCGCTCGAGCTGGAAGCCGTGTTGAGCCGCCCGGCGGCCGAACAGATCGACCCCAACCGCCCCGAACGTCAAGAGGTCTAGGCCAGCACGACCGGCCCGACGAGCTCGTGCTCCTGGGATCGGCGGCGTCGGCGGTCAGGTCAGGAGGGCGAGGTCGCGGCGGATGTAGCGCAGGTGTGCCCACTCCTCCTCGAGGATCACGCGCACGCAGTCGCCCACGGTCGGATGCCAGTCGCCGCCGCCCCACGGGTTGTCGCGCTCCTCGGCGAGCAGTTCGGGGGTGGCCGTGGCGAGGAAGTCGGTCACCATCTGTTGGCGTTCGGCGCGCACGGCGAGGATCTCGACGAACGTCGGCGGGGCCTCGCGGAAGATCGACATGTCGAAGCCCATCTCGGCGGCCCCGGTGAAGATCAGGCCGAGTTCGTGAAACGGCTGGGGCTGGCGCAGGATGCCGCCGCCGAGCCAGGCGTCGGTGGCCAGCACGAGGTGGCGCAGGGTCTCGGCGAGCGACCACTCACCGGGGACGTGGGCGTCGACGCGCTCGGCCGGCGTCGCCGTGACCGTGGCGTTCCACGCCGCTTGCACCGTGACCCACGCGTCGCGCAGGCCCTCGGGCGTTGTCGCGTTCTGGAGTTCGCGGCCGGGGAACTGGCGGTTGAGCTCGGCGTCGACGAGCGGTACGACGTCGACGCCGTTGACGATCAGCGTGCCGAACAACAGGTCGTGGCTGTCGATGTCGAGCCCGCCGACGTCGACGCTGCGCATCGTCACACCGGTGAGGTCGCACCCGAGGAACGTCGCGCCGCGGAAGCGTTGGCGCACGAAGCGGGCACCCTCGAAGTTTCCGGTGGAGTTCTCGGCGTCCGGAGCGCTCGTCATGCCGGCAGTCTGGCCGACGTGGGCGTCCGGGTCGGGGTTGTTTCGGCGACGTCCCGTGGGCTAGTTTGTGCGCGCGTTCACAAAGTCGTGGACCGATCGCCCCGCCACCGCCTCGATGAAGCCCACCCACTCCGATTCCAACCTCGCTCGCGGGATGGATCTTGCGTTCACGCTCGGGGTCTTCCTGGTGGCCGGCCTGCTCCTCGACCGGTGGCTCGGCACGGCGCCCGTGTGCACGATCGCCGGCATCGTGATCGCCTCGGTCGGCCAGTTCGTGCGCATGAAGTACGCCTACGACGCCACCATGGAACAGCTCGAAGCCGAACGCCGTGCGGCCCGGGGGCAGGCGTGATGGCCACTCCGGCCAACCCGGCCAACGGCACGCCGATCGCCACCCGGCTCGATGGCGACGCGGTCGAGGTCACCGTGTCGCGCGACATGATCAAGCGCGGGCTCTGGGTGGCGCCGCTGCTCGTCGTGATCGCCTACCTGATCTGGGGTACCGACGGCGCCGCCTCGGCCGCCTTCGCGATCGGGCTCGTGCTCGTCAACTTCGCGCTCTCGGCGTTCCTCATCGCCTCGACCGCCAAGATTTCGCTCGGGTTGATGATGGGAGCCACGCTGTTCGGCTACTTGATCCGGCTCGCGCTGGTCGGCCTGGCGGTGCTCCTCGTCCGCGACGCCGACTGGATTTCGCATCCGGCACTCGGAGCGACCATCATCGTGACGCACCTCGGGCTCCTGATCTGGGAGCTCAAGTACGTCGCGATCTCCCTGGCCCACTCTGGCCTCAAGCCCGTACGCAACTAAAGCGACCGAACGACACCGCACCACAAGGGACCTTCCGGACACATGCTCGCCCTCGAATTCCCGCCGATCAACGAACTCGTCCGCTGGCGCGACGTGTGGAGCCCTGCGGGGCTCAACAAAGTCGGCATCATCTGCGTGCTGGCGGCGCTGATCTCGATCGGGATCTTCCTGATCGCTGCCCGCGCCGACGGCCTGAAGGCGCCGCGCGGCATCCGCAACCTCGCCGAGATCATCGTCGAGTTCGTCGAGAACCAGATCATCATGCCGACGATGGGCAAGGCCGGGCTGGGCTGGACACCGTTCATGCTCAGCTTGTTCGTGTTCATCTACCTGTGCAACCTGCCGGGCATCATCCCGGTGGTCTTCTACATGCCGGCCACTGCCCGCTTGGCGATCCCGCTGTTCCTTGCCGTCGTGGTGTGGCTCGTGTTCGTGGCGGTCGGCATCAAGCACCAGGGCATCGGCTACTTCACGCACCTGTTGTGGCCGCCCGGCGTGCCGGTGGCGCTCAAGCCGCTGGTCGGTCTGATCGAGTTCGTCTCGACGATCCTCGTGCGCCCGTTCTCGCTCACCATCCGACTCTTCGCCAACCTGTTCGCCGGGCACATCTTGCTGGTGACGTTCTCGCTGCTCACCGAGGAGCTGGTGGAGGGCGACTGGGCGCTGAAGTGGATGGCGATCCTGCCGTTCTTCATGCTCATGTTCATCACCGCCTTCGAGGTGCTCGTCGGGTTCCTCCAGGCCTACATCTTCGCCATGCTCGCCGGCGTGTACATCGGCACGTCGATGCACTCCGAGCACTGACCCAGATCCCCCTTCGTTCACACCACTTCGTCCACACCACTTCTTCCACACCACTTCTTCCACACCATCAACAGGAGAACCACCCACCATGGAAGCTTTTGCACTCCTCGCCGCGGCTGACACGGCTGCCGACGGCTTGGCCTCGCTCGGTGGCGGTCTGGCCTACGGCCTCGCCGCGATCGGCCCCGGCATCGGCATCGGTTACATCGTCGGCAAGTCGGTCGAGGCGATGGCTCGCCAGCCCGAGGCCGCCGGCATGGTCCGCACCACGATGTTCCTCGGTATCGCCTTCACCGAGGCGCTGGCGCTGATCGGCCTCGTGGTCATCTTCCTTCTCTGAGCCATCAGCTACGTGCAATCCGGTAAGTCCATCAACCGCTCGAAGGAGCTGACGTGCTGACAGCCGTCGTGACAACGGGAGCGCAGATCAGGGTCGACTTCGTCATCGAAGCCGACGAGCCTGGCGACGAGGCGAGCATGACGTTCGCCGAGTCGCAGACGTTCTGCGAGTTCCCCTACGACAACGAGGCCGATTTCGAACACGGCCTCGCAGAAGGGCACCCGTGCGAGGAGGGGCCGTCCCCGCTCGCGCCCGAGCCCAAGGAGCTGCTGTGGGGAGGAGGATCGTTCATCGTCCTGCTCGTCCTCATGCGCGTCTGGCTCTTCCCCGCCCTGAAGAAGGGGATGGACGCCCGCTACGCCCACATCCGCGGCACGCGCGAGGGCGCCGACGCCGCTCGCGCGGCAGCCCAGGCCGAGGTCGCCGACTACGACACGGCGCTGGCACAGGTGAAGGCCGAGGCCAACGCCCGCGTCGACGCCGCCCGCCAGACGCTCGAGGCCGAGCGGGCCGCCCGCCTCGCTGAGGTCAACGCCGCGATCGCCGCCCGCCGGGAG
>JAEZFY010000154.1 GCA_023417265.1 Actinomycetes bacterium
TCGAGGACGGCGTCGCCGAACTGCTCACGTGCTTTCCGGTGTACCGGTCGTACCTGCCACTCGGCGCCGAGCAGCTCGGCGAAGCGGTTGCCGAGGCGCGCCGGCAACGGCCCGACCTCGACGGCACACTGACTGCGCTCGCGGCCGTGCTCAGCGATCGTCACCAGCCGGCGGCGCTGCGCTTCCAGCAGACGTCCGGCATGGTGATGGCCAAAGGCGTCGAGGACACCGCGTTCTACCGCTACACCCGGCTCGGTTCGCTCACCGAGGTCGGCGGCGACCCTTCCTCGTTCGCGATCGACGTGCCGACGTTCCATGTCCTGCAGCAGCAGCGGCTCGCCGCCGCCCCGTACTCGATGACGACGCTGTCCACCCACGACACCAAGCGCGGTGAGGACGTGCGTGCCCGGCTCGACGTGCTCAGCGAGATCCCCGACGACTGGGCCGCCTTCCTCGCCGGGGTCCGCCACGCCGCCCCGATCGGCGACGGCGGTTTCGAGCAGTTGCTGTGGCAGGCGGTGGTGGGCGCCTGGCCGGCCAGTCGCGAGCGGCTCCACGCCTACGCCGAGAAGGCGTCTCGGGAGGCTGGCCGATCGACCACCTGGCCAGCCCCGAACGCCGAGTTCGAAGCCGCCATGCATGCCGCGATCGACGCGGCCTTCGACGATCCCGCGGTGGCCGGCGCGGTCGAGCGGTTCGTCGCCGCGATCGCCGCACCGGGCTGGTCGAACGGGCTCGCAGCCAAGCTGCTCCAGCTCACCGGGCCGGGCGTACCCGACGTGTACCAGGGCAGCGAGCTGTGGGAGATGTCGCTGGTCGACCCCGACAATCGCCGCCCGGTCGATTTCGCCGAGCGACGCGCCATGCTCGCCGAACTCGACGCCGGGCAGCTACCCGGCGTCGACGCCGGCGGGGCTGCCAAACTGCTCGTCACCAGCCGTGCCCTCCGGCTCCGCCGCGACCGGCCGGACTGGTTCACCCGCTACGTGCCGGTCGACGTTGTCGGGAGCGCCGCAGGGCACGTCGTCGCCGTCGACCGCGGCGGCCCGATCGTCGCCGTCACACGCCTCCCGGTCGGTCTCGCCCGGCGTGGCGGGTGGGGCACCACGGCGCTGGCCACGCGTGCCGGCAGCTACACCGACGTCATCACCGGGCGCACGTTCCGGGGCGGCATGATCCCCGCCGGCGAGCTCTTCAGCAGCTATCCGGTCGCCCTGCTCGCCCCCGCCGACCCGGCCGGAGTTCGGTCGTGAGCGCTGCCGTGACCGGCCGCGTGTGGGCGCCGAGCGCCGCCCGCGCGCGCATCGTCGTCGACGGCGACACGCATCCCCTCGAGCCCCTCGGTGGTGGGTGGTGGGCGCTCGCCGAGCCGATCGAGGGGGTTCACGACTACGGGTTCCTGCTCGACGACGACACCACCCCGCTTCCCGACCCGCGCTCGCTGTACCAGCCCGACGGCGTGCACGGCCGCTCGCGCAGCGTCGACCTGACGGCGCACACGTGGGCCGACGCCACGTGGAAGGGCCGGCCGCTCCCCGGCAGCGTCATCTACGAGCTGCACATCGGAACGTTCACCCCCGCGGGCACGCTCGACAGCGCGATCGAGCGGCTCGATCACCTGGTCGAGCTGGGAGTCGACGCCGTCGAACTGCTCCCCGTCAATGCCTTCAACGGAACGCACAACTGGGGCTACGACGGCGTGCTGTGGTTCGCCGTCGACGACTCGTACGGCGGGCCGGACGCCTACCAGCGCTTCGTCGACGCCTGCCACGCCCGCCAGCTGGCCGTCATCCAGGACGTCGTCTACAACCACCTCGGGCCGAGCGGCAACTATCTCCCCCGCTTCGGGCCGTACCTCCACGACGCCTCCGCCAACACGTGGGGCGCGTCGGTGAACTTCGACGCCGCCGAGGTCCGCCGCTACGTGATCGACAACGCCCTGATGTGGCTGCGCGACTTCCACGTCGACGGGCTGCGGCTCGACGCCGTGCACGCGCTCGTCGACGACGGCCCGAAACACATCTTGCGCGAGCTCGCCGAGGAGGTCGACGCGTTGGCGACGTTCGTCGGCCGGCCGCTGTACTTGATCGCCGAGTCCGACCTCAACGACCCGGTGATGATCACACCGCGCGAGGGCGGCGGCCACGGCATCCACGCCCAGTGGAGCGACGACTTCCACCACGCCGTGCACGTCGCCCTCACGGGCGAGGTCAGCGGGTACTACGCCGACTTCGAACCACTCGCCGCGCTTGCCAAAGTGCTCACGCGCGGGTTCTTCCACGACGGCACCTACTCGTCGTTCCGAGGACGCAATCACGGTGTGCCCCTCGACGTCGACACCGTCGCCGCCTGGCGTCTCGTGGTCGCCGACCAGAACCACGACCAGATCGGCAACCGGGCCACCGGCGACCGCCTGAGCGCCACGCTCGACGAGGATCAACTCGCCCTCGCCGCGCTGCTGACCCTCACCGCACCGTTCACGCCGATGCTGTTCATGGGCGAGGAGTGGGCGGCGGGGACCCCGTGGCAGTTCTTCACGTCGCATCCCGAACCCGAGCTCGGGCGGGCGACCGCCGAAGGTCGGATCAAGGAGTTCGAACGGATGGGTTGGGACGAATCGCGTGTCCCCGACCCGCAGGACCCCGAGACGTTCACCCGTTCGAAGCTCGACTGGTCGGAGCTCGGGGCGGGGCGCCACGCCCGCACACTGGCCCGCTACCGCCGGCTGATCGAGCTGCGCCGCCGCGTGCCCGAGCTGAGCGACCCGCGTCTCTGGCGCCCGCAGGTCACGTTCGACGAGACCGCACGATGGCTGCGAATCGAGCGCGGGGACGTGACGATCGCCGTCAACCTCGGCACCGAGGCGGTCACGTGCGAGGCCGCCGGCGAGCTGCTGTTCGCCACCACCGACTCGATCGGCCTGACCGGCACGGGCCTGACGCTCGCACCCGGCACCGGAGCGGTCGTCCGCCGGGCCGCCAGCGACGGGTCGTAGCCGCGGCGCGAAGCGTGGCCGGCCGGCGCGATGGGTATGTCGTCGACTCACTGCGGGCCGACCACGAGGAGCACCCCATGAAGGCAGTCGTCTGGCACGGCAAGCGCGACGTCCGCGTCGAGACCGTCCCCGATCCGACCATCCAGGAACCCACCGATGCGATTGTGCGGATCACGTCGACGGGCCTGTGTGGGTCCGACCTGCACCTCTACGAGGTGCTCGCCCCGTTCATGACCGAAGGCGACATCCTCGGGCACGAACCGATGGGCATCGTCGAAGCGGTCGGCTCGGGTGTCACCCACATCGCACCCGGCGACCGTGTGGTGATCCCGTTCAACATCTCGTGCGGGTCGTGCGCGATGTGCAGCACCGGGCTCCAGTCGCAGTGCGAGACCACGCAGGTGCGTGAACACGACAAGGGGGCGGCGTTGTTCGGGTACACCAAGCTGTACGGGCAGGTGCCAGGTGGGCAGGCCGAGCTGCTGCGCGTGCCGCAGGCGCACTACGGGCCGATCAAGGTGCCCGAGGGCCCGCCCGACGACCGCTTCGTGTATCTCTCCGACGTGCTCCCGACGGCGTGGCAGGCGGTGCAGTACGCCGACGTCCGCCCTGGCAGCACGGTTGTGGTGCTCGGGCTCGGGCCGATTGGCGCGATGGCGTGCCGGATTGCCGCGCACCTCGGCGCCGCTCAGGTGATCGGCGTCGACCTCGTGCCCGAGCGGCTCGAGCGGGCCCGTCAGCGCGGCGCCACCGTGCTCGATCTGAACGAGCTCGGCGACCGGGCGGGTGTGGTCGCGGCGATCAAAGAGCTCACGGGCGGCGGCCCCGATGCGGTGATCGACGCGGTCGGCATGGAAGCTCACGGTTCGCCAGGCGCCAAGGCTGCCCAGACGATGGCCGGGCTGCTGCCCAACCGCGTCGCCGAGAAGCTGATGGAGCGGGCCGGGATCGATCGCCTCGCGGCGCTGTACACGGCGATCGACTCGGTGCGGCGGGGCGGCACGATCTCGATCGTCGGGGTCTACGGGGGGATGACCGACCCGATGCCGATGATGACGCTGTTCGACAAGCAGATCCAGCTCCGGATGGGCCAGGCGAACGTCAAGCGCTGGGTCGACGACATCCTGCCGCTGCTCGTCGACACCGACGAGCTCGGCGTCGACGACTTCGCGTCGCACCGTGTGCCGCTCGCAGACGCTCCGCAGGCCTACTCGATGTTCCAGGACAAGTCCGACGACGCCGTCAAGATCCTGTTCCAGCCCGGCTGAGCGGCCGGGCGCGGGTCGTCGTCGTTCAGCTCGGCGACGGCCCGTCGAGGCGCTTGACGCCGAGCACCACGTCGTCGCGGGCGTCTTCGACGTGGAGTTGACGCAACAGCTCGTCGGCGGCGGTCTGGGCGCTCGCCGCGTGCAGTCGTGCGGCGGCCGTGGCGAGCCGCCGCATGCCTTCGTCGAGGCTTTCCCCGCGGCGCTCGATCAGGCCGTCGGTGTACAGAAGGATCGCCTCTTCGTCGGTGACGCCAAGCGTGACGTCGAGGCGTTCGCACGGCACGGCCAGCGGCGGGCCCGCCGGCTCGGCGAGCCAGCGGTTGCCGGACGGCCCGACGATCAGCATCGGCGGGTGCCCGGCTCGGGCGTAGGTGATCTCGAGCGTGCTGCGGTCGTAGATCGCCAACGCCACGGTGGCGCAGCTGGCACCGTCGACGTGGGCGGCGAACGTGTCCAGCCCGGCAAGTACGTCGGCGGGGCGCCGCCCTTCGAGCAGCATCGCCCGCGCGGCGGCGCGCAGCTGCCCCATCACGGTGGCCGCCTCGAGGCCGTGCCCGACGCAATCGCCGACCACCAGCGCCCGGCGTTGCTCGTCGAGATCGATCACGTCGTACCAGTCGCCGCCGACCGCAAGGCTGCCGACCGCCGGCAGGTAGCGAGCGGCGATCGTCGGCAGATCTTGTGAGGGCGGCAGCATCGCCGCCTGGAGCGTGTCGCTGATGCGCCGGTACTCGCCGACCTCGACGCTGCGCCGGTAGGCGCCCTCGAGCGCACTGCTGACGGTGTCGGCGATCGCTTCGACAAACCGGTCGTAGTGCCGGTCGAACGGGCGCATCGGGTTGAGCCCGATCACGATTGCGCCGTCCAACCCGCGGAACGTTCCGCCGATCGGCAGCGCCACCAGTTCGGCCGGAGCGATGCCGCTCGGGTCGCCGCCGAGCACCACCGGACGGCCGTCGATCACGGCGTCGAGGTCGATGCGCGTCGCCGGGTTGGCATCGTCGCGGCGGTTCGACGCGACGAGCACCACCTGCTCGCCGGCCCGCAGGAACACGTCGACGAAGCGCACGTCGCGGGCGTGCGCCGTCAGCGCCGACGCCGTGGTGACACAGATCTGGGTGACCTGCTCGGCGTCGGCGAGCGCCGCGTTGAGGGCGGCGACGCACTCGAGCCGGCGGTTGGCGACCACTTGGTCGGTCGTCTCGTAGACGAGGTCGAGCACCCCGGCCACCTGGCCCTGCTCGTAGAGCGGGCTGTACGAGAACGTGAAGTAACACTCCTCGCGGAAGCCGTTGCGTTCGATGATCATGCCCGCGTCCTGCTCCCAGGTGGGCCGCCCCGAGGTCATCACGTACTCGAACAGCGGGCTGATGTCGGGCCACAGCTCGGGCCACACCTTCGCCGCCGGGGTGCCGAGCGCGCGTGGGTGCTTGTCACCGAGAATCTCCCGGTAGCCGTCGTTGTAGATCGAGACCAGCTCGGGCCCCCACACGATGAGTGCAGGAAATCGCGTCGACAGGCAGATCGACGCCGCCGCGCGGAGCCCTTCCGGCCACGCTTGGCGTGGGCCGAGCGGCGTGTCGTGCCAGTCGAACTCGGCGACCGCCCTGGCCATGCCGGAACAGTCGGCGACGATCCCCAGCCAGTCGTCGTCGACGTGCTCCATACTCGCCGACAGTATGGACCTTGGCGGCGGTCGCCGATGAATCGGCGGCCGTGCCGACACGGACAGCGGTTACTCCATCAACGACGTCAGGCTCGTGAGCTCGAACACTCGACGGGCCTGCGGTGATGCGTTGCGTACCCGCAGATCGACGCCGGTCGCCTGCAGGTTGGCCTGGCACACCACGAGGGCACGCAGCAGTGAGGAGTCGAGGAACGTGACGTCGGCGAGGTCGATCCGGACGGAGTCGTCGCCTTTCAGCGCGCCGGCGACCACGGCCGGCAGCAGGCTCGCGTTGGCGACGTCGATCTCTCCGGACAGCGCCACCACGAGGTGACGATCGTCGACGGAGAAGGAGATCGGGAGCCCGTGGCCGTCTGCCGACAGGTCGGCAGAGGTGGGCGGGTCAGCGAGATCGGACATGGTTGAAGCCTCCAGGGGAGACGCACGCTGGGGCATCAACGGGCTCGTGACCGACCGTACCGGCAGAAGTGTCCAGGGTCAACGATCGCGACCCAGGCCTCACGCAAACGTGACACGTTGCCGCTGCCCGTCAATGCGCACGCTCCGCGCCCGGACGGCCACCCCGCGCACCATTGGCGCTCCCCCAAGCAGCTGTCTGGCGTACACTTCACTCGGTTCGGGGACCAGCGCGGCGGAGCGACCACGGCAGGAGGGGTGATGGACAGCGCGAAGTCGGACGGGGCTGCACAGACGACTCGCGCCGGATCGGTCAGCGCCGACGCCCGCCCCGTGCACCATCAGGTCGGCTGGCTGGCGGCAGCCCTGATGGCGATGCTGCTGCTCGTCGGGGCGGTGGGGGGGGTCGCCGTGCGCAGCATGCGATCCGACCTGGGCGCGTTGATCCAGCGCGACGGCCGCTTGTGGATCGAGCTCACCGTCGCTCAACAGCTGGTGCTCGACACGCAACTGAAGATGGAGCGCAGCGCCACGGCCCCGCTCGACGCTCGCCTCGCGGTGACTCCCGAACTCGAACAGCAGGTACGCAACGTGCTCGCGTACGCGAGCCCGGTCGCCGACGGTGGCGACCAGCCGGGCATGGCGGCGCTCGGTGCGGCGGCCGAGAACTGGCTCGCCGCGGCGGCCGTCGTGCTCGACGACCTCGGCAACGCCGAGCCCCCCGACGTCACGATCCTGCAGAGCGAGTTCGACAAGCTGGTGGCCGCGTTCGCCGAGGTCATCACGCCATTGACCCAGGGGCTCACCGATCGCGCCGACGACGCCACCGGCCGTGCCGACCTGTACCTCCAGACGATCATCGCCGTCGCTGCGCTCGGGCTCGTCATCAGCGCGATCGCCGGGCGCAACACGTTCCGCGCCACCCGCGCCCAGCACCAGGAGATCGAGCGACGTCACCGCGAGCGAGCGCTCGAGGCTTCGACGTCGCGCGCCCATGCGCGCATCGCCCAAGCGCTCGAGTTCGCCGGCACCGAAGCGGACGCGCTCGAGGCCGTCAGGCTGGCCGTCTCTGAGCTGTTCCCCGATCGCCCGACCGAGTTGATGCTCGCCGACTCGAGCCGGGCCCACTTCCAGGTCGGGCTACGGGCCAACACCGACGGCGAACACGGCTGCCCGGTCAGCCACCCGCGCGGCTGCCCGGCGATCGCCAAAGGTCAATCGTTGGCGTTCACCGACAGCGAACGGTTCGAGTCGTGCGCGCACCTCCGCGGGCGACCCGTCGGCCCGATCGCCGCCCTGTGCGTACCGGTCTCGATCGGCGGGAGCGCCGAGGGCGTTCTCCACTCGGTAGGGCGCCAGGGCGAACTGATCGACCCCAACACGCGCCAGCTGCTCGAGCACATCGCTGCGCGCAGCGGCGACCGGATCAGCTCGATGCGCGCGTTCGACCGCAGCGAAACCCAGGCAGCCACCGATCCGCTCACCGGGCTTGCCAACCGCCGCAGCTTCGAAGAGCAGGTCGGCACCGCGATCGCCAAGGGCGCGAACGCGACCCTCGCGTTCGGTGACATCGACCACTTCAAGGTGCTCAACGACACGCATGGCCACGCAGCCGGTGATCGGGCACTGCGGGCGTTCGCCCGGGTCGTGCGCGACACCCTGCGTCCCAGCGACGTGGCCGCCCGATGGGGCGGCGAGGAGTTCGTGATCGCGTTCCTCGACACCGACAAGGTCGACGCCACCGCGATCCTCGAACGGCTCCGGGCGAGCGTCGCCGAGTTGGGTGCCGGCGGCACCGTGCCGGCGTTCACGATCAGCTTCGGCGTTGCCGATTGCGACGACGGCAGCGACCTCGAGAGCATCGTCGCCGCCGCCGACCGGGCGTTGCTGGCGGCCAAGCGCGGCGGCCGCGATCGGGTCGTGATCGCGTCGGCCGACACTGCGTCAGGCGATGTTGACGACCGCTTGCACGACGCCCCCGCCCTACGCTCCGTCGGCCTCCCGACTGCCTGAGCAGCTACTCGTCGTCGTTCGGGAACTCACCGCCACCGACCACGACGTCGGCACCGCTCGCCATCTGCTGAGGGATCACGGTGCCCTCGTCGGTCTCGACCGGCTCGCCTGTGTACTGACGGATGTCGTCGCCGTCGGCATCGGTCAGGCTCGCCTGCTCGCGCAACGACGTGTTCTCGCCGTGTGGGAACTCCTCCGCGGCTTCGTGCTCGTTGGGCACCGACTCGCGTTCGGCATGGCTTGGTTCGTTGCTCATTCGCCACGCGTACCCGGGTGCGGCGCGGCAGTAACGCTCGCCGCGGTAGGGGTAGATCGGCGGCCGGCGGGGTACTGCTCCGGCTCGATACGCCGCCCACCAGGCAGCTCAGGCAGGCAGTGAGACCACCCATGACGAAAGCTCCCGACACTCCCCAAGAGGGCCACAAGTTCCTCGAGATCTACATCGCCGACCACCTCGCCGGATCGGCCGCAGGCACGCGACGGATCCGTCGCCTCGCCGATGCTGAACGCGACGGCGTCGACGGCCCGCTGCTCAGCGAGCTCGCCAGTCAGATCGCCCAGGAGCGCCAAGCGCTGCAGTCGGTCGCCGATGCGCTCGGAATCCGACCGCAGGCCTACAAGCAGGTTGCCAGCCGGGTGCTCGAGTTCGCCGGCCTCGCCAAGCTCAACGGACGCCTGCTGCGGCGCTCGCCGTTGAGCTCGCTGGTCGAGCTCGAGGGCATGCTGATGGCTGTGCGCGGCAAGCTCGCCGGTTGGGAGACGTTGCGCACCGTGCTCGACACGCCGCGCGTGGGGCCAGTCGACATCGACGAGCTGATCGCGCGCAACAAGCGCCAGCTCGAGCAGCTTGCCGACGCCCACGCCCGTGCTGCACAGACCGCGCTCGGTCCGGCCCAGGCGGCGTGACCGCGTTGCTCAGCTCCGGCGCTCCGGAAGGGTGACGACGATCCGGCATCCGGCAACGTGCGGCGGTTGCACCACCAGCGTCGACACCCTCGCCTCGCCGTGGCGCGCGTCGGCGATCCCCTCGGCGATGCCGTGATGTAGTTCGCACACCACCTGCGGTGCCGCGGCCGCCGACGCTGCGAAGGGGCATCGATCGAGCACGACGTCGACGCCGCTCGCGGTGCGCTCCCGATGCGGCTCGAAGCCGAGCCGGCGGGCCACCGCTTCGAGCACCGCCACGGCTTCGTCGGCTCCTCCGTGCTCGCTCGCCAGCCGGCGGCCGGCCTGCCGTCCGACCTCGCGAGGCGTCGCGCCACTGGTGACGAGTTCCAGCAACAGCAGTGCCAGCGTCTCGTGCGGGCTCGCTCCGCCCCACCGCTCCCCCGCGCCAGGCACCGGTCGGAATCGCCAGCGCGGGCGTCCGCGCCCCCTCGGCGCCTCGCGTTCGGAGATCACGAGGCCGGCGGCGACGAGCTTGGCCAGGTGTTGGCGGATCGCGTTGTGATTGAGCCCGAACTGCTGTGTCAGCTCGGCCACGTCCACCGGGGCGGGTGCGTCGCGCAGGTAGGCGAAGACGGCATGCCGAGTCGGGTCGCCGAGGGCTCGGCTGTGCGCCAACAGATCGGCCGCCGGGGGCCGCGGCGCGTCCGCAGGATTGCTCGCTGCAGCCATCAGGCGAGCCACGTTAGCTGCGCCGCGGCCCGGCGTTCCGGGCCGCTCGATCCGTAGCGAGCGACCGCAACACCCGCGGCGACGGCCTCCGCTAGCGTCGTTTCCGCACCAACGACCCTCGGGGAGGAACCATGGCAATGGCACCCAAGGCAACGTCGAGCCGCAAGCCACCGGAGCCTGCGGACGACCACGCTGGCATCGACGACTGGATGCGCCGCGTGATGCCCGACCTGCATCCGCTGGTCACCCACCTCGACGGGTTGATCTGCGCGACGCTCCCGCAGCCGCAGTACGCGGTCAAGTGGAAAAAGGCCTACTACGGGGTGCCGGACCAAGGTTGGGTGATCGAGCTGGTCGCCTACGACGTGTCGGTCAATGTGGTGTTTCTCGGTGGCGCCGACTTCGACACCCCACCGCCGCTCGGCGAGGGCGGGCGCTCGCGCTACGTCAAGCTCAAGTCGGTCGACGACGTCGACGAATCGGAGCTGCGCCAGTGGATCGAGCAAGCCGCCACGGTGCCGGGCTGGACCTGATGGCGATCGACCCCCCGTCGACACCGGCCACCGAGTGGTGGCGCCATGCCGTCATCTACCAGATCTACCCGCGCTCGTTCGCCGACTCCGACGGCGACGGCGTCGGCGACCTGCCCGGAATTGCCGCCCGGCTCGCAGCGCTCGCCGAACTCGGTGTCGACGCCGTGTGGCTGTCGCCGTTCCAGCGATCGCCACAACACGACGCCGGCTATGACGTGTCCGATTACTGCGACGTCGATCCGCTGTTCGGCACGCTCGCCGACTTCGATGCGCTCGTCGAGGCGGCCCACAGCCTCGGCATCCGGGTGATCGTCGACATCGTCCCCAATCACTCGTCGAGCGAGCATCCGTGGTTCCAGGCCGCGCTGGCCGCGGGCCCGGGAAGCCCCGAGCGGGCCCGCTACGTGTTCCGTGACGGCCGCGGTGCCGACGGCGAGCTGCCACCGAACGACTGGCAGGCGGTTTTCGGCGGGCCGGCGTGGGAACGCGTCACCGAGCAGGACGGCACGCAAGGCCAGTGGTACCTCCACCTCTTCGACGTGACCCAACCCGACTTCGATTGGGACCACCCCGAGGTCCACACCGAGTTCCGGCGGGTGCTCCGGTTCTGGCTCGACCGCGGTGTCGACGGGTTCCGGATCGACGTCGCCCACGGACTGGTCAAGCATCCCGATCTGCCCGACTACCGCCCTGTCGACGGGCGCGAGATCGACGCGCCGTACTGGGGCCAGCCGGGTGTGCACGCGATCTTCCGCGACTGGCGGGCACTCGTCGACGAGTATCCGGGCGAGCGCGTGCTGTGCGGCGAGGTGTGGCGTCCGAGTGTTTCCGACACGGCGCAATGGGTGCGTCCCGGCGAGCTGCACCAGACGTTCAACTTCGAGTTCCTCGCCACGCGGTGGCAGGCCGCCGAACTGCGTCACGTCATCGACGAATCGATCGCCGAGTACGGCGCCGTGGGCGCACCGAGCACCTGGGTGCTGTCCAACCACGACGTGATCCGCCACGCCACGCGGCTCGCCCTCAACCGGCGCCGGCTCGTCGGTTCCGGTCTCGGGCCGACGACTCCCGACAAGCCCGACCCGGCCCTCGGCCTGCGCCGCGCCCGCGCGGCGACGACGCTGATGCTCGCGCTCCCCGGCTCGGCCTACGTGTACCAGGGTGAAGAGCTCGGGCTGCCGGAGGTGATCGAGCTCCCCGACGAGGTCCGCCAGGACCCGACGTGGTTCCGCTCGGAGGGCACGAGCTACGGCCGCGACGGATGCCGCGTGCCGATCCCGTGGCTGGCCGCCGCCCCGAGCTACGGGTTCGGCCCGGGCTCGGCGAGCTGGCTCCCGCAGCCCGCCGAGTGGGCACGCCTCGCCCGCGACGTGCAGGCCGGCGATCCCGGCTCGACGCTCAACCTGTACCGGCGCCTGCTGGCGCTGCGCCGCGAGCACGCGCTCGGTGAGGGCACGCTCGAGTGGCTCCCCGGCTACCCGGCCGACGTGCTCGCGTTCCGCAACGGCGCGGTCACCGTCATCGCCAACGTCGGTCAGCACGCAGTGCCGATCCCAGAAGCGGCCGAGCTGCTCGCCGCGTCCCAGCCGCTCGACACGGGGGCGGTGCCGGCCGACACGACCGTGTGGATCGCGTCTCCCGGATAGGCCACCAGCGCCCGATCAGCCGTCCAGCGGGTGCGTCGCGCCGTGCCAGACTGCGCGTCCATGGACATGCTCTCGGGTGAGGAGATCGCCGCTGCCGGGCTGGCCGACTGGCGCAAGCTGGCGCAAGGTTTGCACGCGCGTTATCGCGCTGACTTCGCTGCCGCGGCACGGTTCGTCGCCGCGCTCGGTGAGGCCAGCGATTCGATCGGGCGGAGGTGGTCGCCGAACGGATCGCCGCGGCGGTCGCCGCCGGCGGCACCGTTCTCGACGACAGCAACGCACCGTCGCTCACGGTGATCGCCGACCGGGACGGCAACACCGCGGTCGTCTGCGCCGACGTCTCCGCGGCGTCATCGTGAGGCATCGTCGCCCGACGCACTGACGCGCCACGCAGCGGCCGGCGCGTCGCGCGGCGTGCGTCGGGACCGAAGCCCCTGCCGCGCGGGCCCCGCGAGCGCCATTCTCAAAGCGATGAGCGCGCACGTCACCGTCGGCTACGACGGCAGTCCATCCGCCGGCGAAGCCGTTGCTTGGGCCGCCGGCGCCGCCACCGCCCGCGCTTGGCCGCTCCGGATCGTCGCCTCCTACGCCCCGGCGCTCGAGGCCGAACCGATGGCCGAGTACGTCACGCCCGAGATGCACGAGGTGTTACGCAACTCCACGGAACGCTCGCTCGAAGATGCCTGCCGCCTGGCCGCGGCGCGCCACCCGGATCTGGACGTGACGCCGGTCGTCTCTCCCGATCCGCCAACCAAGGCGCTGGTCGGCGACGTCGGTGCGGACGATCTGCTCGTCCTCGGCGCCAGCAAGCACCGTGGGGCAGCCGCGTTCTGGCTCGGCAGCACGCCCCGCGGCGTCGTCCGCCGCAGCCCGTGCCCGGTTGTCGTTGTCCGGGGCGGGCCGACGACGCAGCCGAGTCGCGTGGTGGTTGGCATCGACGGCTCGGTGGCCGCTGACGAGGCCCTCACCTGGGCGAGCGCGGAGGCCACGCGTCACGGCAGCGAACTCGTCATCGTGCACGCGTGGGACTACCCGTACCCGGCGCTCGACTTCGGATCGCCGCGGGGTCACGACCTGATGCGCTCCGACGCCGCGCGCGTCCTCGACGCCGCCGTCACCCGAGCCCGCACCCGTCACGCGGCGGCGATCACCGGGCTGCTGATCGAGGGCAGCGCCGCCAGCGCGCTCTTGCGTACGGCCGCGCCCGGCGACGTGATCGTGGTGGGCTCACGTGGCCGCGGGGCGGTCGCCAGTGGCCTGTTCGGCTCGACCGCCACGGCCGTGCTCGAACGGGCGGCTGTCCCCGTCGCGGTCGTCCGCCAACGCACCGACTGACCGCATCAGCGGCCGATCTGCCGGTCAGTTGGCGAGGCCGAGCTCGGCGAGCCGGGCGGAAACGTCACGACGCGACGCCACGCCCAGCTTGCGTAGCACCGCCGAGACGTGCGTGCTGGCGGTGCGAACGGCCACGAACATGTGCTCGGCGATCTCGCGGTCGGTGCGACGCCCGTCCAACAGCCGGGCCACCTCGGCCTCGCGCGGCGTCAGTCCGAGCTGGCACAGCGGATCGGACTCGGCGCTCGGGCGTTGCGCCGCGCAGTGCGCCAGTGCGAACGGGCGCAGCTCGTCGACGAGCGCCAACGCGGCCACGATCCACTCGCCCGCTCCCGCGGACGGGGCGGGGGCCGGCGCCACGCCCAGAGCTTGGGCGAGCTCAGCCACCCTCCGGCTGGGCGTCGTGCCCGTCGCCGCGCGACCGGCAGCTGCGACGGTGAGACACTCGGCGACCAACTCGCCGCCGTCGAGCTCCTCGGCGAGAACGGCGAGCTGCTCGACCGATTCGACGGTCTCGAGCGCATACCCGGCGGCGGCGAAGCCTGCGAGTGCGTCGAGGTGCTCGCCGAGCGCGCCTCCGACGGCGCCGCGCGAGTCGGCGATTGCGCCCGCCAGGCGGTGCGCGTGGGCGCCGATGCGAGCGTCGCCGACCTGCCCGGCGATCTCCGCGATCTGTGCGTGCGTGTCGGCGGCCGAGTCGACGTCGCCAGCGGCGATCAGCGCTTCGGCGACATTCACCATCGCATTCACGGCGGTCGGTGAATCGCCGACCTCCTCGGCGATTGCTTGCGCCCGGAGGTGGACGTCGACCGCAGCGTCCGGGTCGCCGAGTTGCTGGTGCGCCAGGCCGATCCGGTCGAGGGTGCTCGCCACGCCACTCCGGTCGCCGCACGACTCGAATAGCTCGACCGCGCGGAGCAGGTGAACCAACGCCTGCTCGGTGTCGCCACGCCGGTGGGCGATCACCCCGAGCCCGCTCAGCGCGACGCCCTGGTCGCGCGGGAGCTCGAGATCGATGTAGATCTCGAGCGCGTCGCCTTCGAGCTGGGCCGCCCGGTCGAGGTCGCCGAGCTCGCGGGCGATCGACGCCAAGGTGTGCCACGCGGCGGCCGTCCGCAGCCGGTCGCCGAGTGCTTGAAATGCGTCCGCCGCACGCTCGAGCACGTCGCGCGCGGCGACCAGCTCACCGAGCGAGTGGTGCAGGTTGCCCGTCGCAAGCAGCGCCTTGGCAACCGCGTCATGCGTACCCGACCCGGCACACTCGAGCGCGGCATGCAGCCACGTGAGGCCCTCGCGGGCGGTCCCGCGGATGAGCCAGTACGCGCTCTGGCCGTGCCCCAGGCGGAGTGCACCGGGGTTGGCATGGTCGATCTGCCAGCGCAGGGCCGCCCGGAAGTTGGCCCGTTCAGCATCGAACGACGCGATCACCTGCGACTGGTCGCTGGTGTAGATCCGGGGATGCAGTGCTTGCGCCGCCTCCGTGGCCCATGCCGCGTGGGCGGCCTCGGCGGCGGCGAGTTCGCCTCGTGCCGCCATCTCGGCACGCGCGAATTCGCGCATCGACTCGAGCATCTCGAACCTGCTCGCGCCCACACGTTCACCGGCGGAGCGCACCAGGTGATGCTCGTTGAGCAGGGTGATCGCCTCGAGTGCCGCGACCTTGTCGATCGCGAGGACGTGTGCTGCGGCGTCGAGCGTGAAGCCGTCGGCGAACGTCGCCAGATGGCGAAAGTGGCGTTGCGTGTCGGCTCCGAGCAGCTGGTACGACCAGTCGATCGCGGCCCACAACCGGCGGTGGTGGGGCGCCCAATCGGGCGCTTCGACGTGGAGCACGTC
>JAEZFY010000177.1 GCA_023417265.1 Actinomycetes bacterium
GCCGACGGTCGTGACCGTCCACGACCTCCAGTACACAGTGTTTCCGCAGTACTTCAGCGCGACGCGGCGCGCCTACCTGCGGGCGACGATGCCGCCGAGCATGCGCCGGGCGACCGTCGTCACGACGCCTTCGGAGTACGTCCGCCGACGCGTGATCGACGTGTTCGACCGCGCTCCCGAAACGGTGGTGGTCGTGCCGCACGGGGTGCCGTCGATCGACCGGCCGGACGACGCCGCGATCGACGCCGTCCTGGCCCGCCACGGGGTGCGCCGCCCCTACGTCGTGTACCCGGCGATCACCCACCCGCACAAGGGCCACCGGGTGCTGCTCGACCTCGCCCAAGCGGCGGTCGACCCCGGTCACCCGTTGCACGACCTGCAGATCGTGCTCACCGGAGGCGCCGGAGCTGCCGAGCCCGAGGTGCTCGCCGCGGTCGCCGCCGACAACGACGTCGCCGCCCGAATCGTGCGCACGGGTCGCGTCGACGACGACGAGCGCGACGCGTTCCTCGCCGGCGCCGAGGCGCTCGTGTTCCCGAGCGAGTACGAGGGGTTCGGCGCCCCACTCGTCGAGGCGATGACACTCGGCGTGCCCGTCGTCGCCAGCGACCATCCGGCGTTGGTCGAGGTCCTCGACGGGGCGGGGATCGTGGTCGCCGCCCGCGAGCCGGAGGCCTGGACCGAGGCGATCGTCGCCGCCCGGGAGCGCCGCACCGAGCTGGTCACGGCCGGCTTGCATCGTGTCGCCGCGTTCACGCTCGCCCGCTCCGGCACGGCGCTCGCCGGCGCCTACCGCCAGGCGGCGGACGCATGAGCCGGCGCACCAACGGGCTGCGGATCGTCGTCGTCTGCCCGCACTTCGCGCCGGACACCGCCCCCACCGGCACCGTGATGACGCGCATCGTCGAGGAACTCGCGTCGCTCGGCCACGAGCTGCACGTCGTCACCGCGCTGCCGTGGTACCGCGCCCACCGGATCGAGCCGGGGTGGGAGGGCGGGGCCGGCCGCACCGAGACGACGGCGTGGGGCACGATCACCCGCGTCCATCCGTTCCCGGGCAGCGACAAGCGCAACCTCGTCCGGCGGGCGCTCGGGTTCGTCGGCTTCTCCGTGCTCGCCGGGCTGGCCGGCGTGCGCGCCGGCGGCTGGTTCCGCAAGGTCGACGTCGTGCTGGCGATGTCGCCGCCGCTCACGCTCGGGCTCACCGGCTGGCTGGTCGGGCGCACCCACCGGGCCCCGCTCGTGTTCAACATCCAGGACGTGTTCCCGGACGCTGCGGTGCGCACCGGCGCACTCTCGAACCGGCGCCTGATCCGGATCGCCGAGTGGTTGGAGCGCGTCAGCTACCGCCGGGCCCGGGCCGTCACGGTGCTCAGCGACGACCTCGCCGCCAACGTCGCCGCCAAGACCGACCCGGCCAAGGTGCACGTGATCCCCAACTTCGTCGACACCGACGCGATCGAGCCGGGCGAGCGGATGACGGGCTACCGGGCCGAACTCGGCATCGGTGCCGAGCCGGTCGTGCTGTACGCCGGGAACGTCGGGTTCAGCCAATCGCTCGACCTCGTGCTCGCCGCGGCCCGCCGCCTGCCGGCCGTCACGTTCCTCGTCAACGGCGACGGGGCGGCCCGCGACCAACTCGAACGGTCGGCGGCCGGGCTCGCCAACGTGCGCTTCTCCGGGTACCAGCCGATCGAGCGGCTGCCCGAGGTGCTGGCCACCGGCGACATCCACGTCGTTCCGCTGCGAGCCGGGCTCGGCAACGTCAGCGTCCCGTCGAAGACGTACTCGAGCCTGGCCGCCGGCCGGCCGATCGTGGCCGCGATCGATGCCGACACCGAGATCCCGCGGCTCCTGGCGGCGGCCGGAGCCGGCATCGCCGTGCCGCCCGACGACGCCGAGGCGTTCACCGCTGCGCTCCAGGCACTGCTCGACGACCCGGCCCGGCGGGCGGCCCTCGGCCAGGCCGGACGTGCGTGGGTGGTGGCCGAAGCGTCACCGGCGGCAGTGGGCCGCGCCTACGACGAACTGTTGCGCGGAACCCCCCGGTAGCCTGTCCGGCCGTGGCTACCAGCTCATCGTCCACCAAGAAGGCCGCCAAGCTCGCCAAGTCGGGCGGCTCGCGGTCGATCCGATTCCAGGGCGGCACGATCTTCCCGCTGGCAGTCGCGATCACGCTGATCGTCGGGCTCGGGCTGATCGTCTACGCCCGCCAGAGCCGGCCGGCCGCCGACGCCACGCCGCCGCAGGTCAACGACCACTGGCACCACGCCTACGGCTTCTACCTGTGCGATCAGTGGTACGTCCTGCGCGGCGCGCTCGAAGAGCGCGACTCGCAAGGCAACCTCGCCAACCGCAAGTACCTGCGGACCACGATCCACAGCCACGACGACGGCGTCATCCACTGGCACCCGTACACCACCGTCGCCGTCGGCAAGCGCGCCAAGCTCGGCGTGTTCCTCGACAACTACAACGTCGAGATCGACGACAACAGCTTGCGCTTCCCCGACAACTTCGTGATGTTCGACCCCGACGATCCGGCCAAGGTGCCGGTGCCGGTGGCGAGCGAGTGGCTCGAGGGCGAGACCAAGTGCAACGGCGAGGACGCCGAGCTCTCGATCGTCAAGTGGAACGTGTGGTCCGACCTCGAGCGCGACGGCGAGCGCTACATCGCCAACATGGGCAACATCCCGATCACGCAGGACGGCATGGCGTTCGCGATCATGTTCGCCCCGCGCGACGCCGGCAAGATCAAGCCGCCCACCTACGACAACCTCGAAGAGCTCGGCGCCGTCGACATGGGCATCAACGCACCCAACCCGAACGACTTCATCCAGGACGGTGAGGGCGCGGTCGTGACGCTCGCCGAGGGAACGCTGCCGCAGGCCACCCCGGCGGACACGGTCCCGGCCACTACTGGCGGCTGATGTTCGCCGTCGTCCTCGTGGGCGGGTTCGGTACCCGCCTGCGCCCGCTGACCTACGACGTCCCCAAGCCGATGCTGCCGGTGGTCCACCGGCCGATGATCGTGCGCCTCGTCGAGCGGCTCGCCCCGGCGGGCGTCACCGACGTCGCCTTGGCGCTCGGGTTCAAGCCCGAACCGTTCGCCGAAGCGTTCCCCGGGGGCGTGCACACGCTCGCCGACGGCACCTCGGTGCGGGTCCACTACGCGGTCGAGCCCGAGCCGCTCGACACGGCCGGGGCGATCGCCTTCGCCGCTCGCGAGTGCAACGTCGACGACACGTTCGTCGTGGCCAACGGCGACGTGATCACCGACCTGCACCTGCCCGACCTGGTCGCCGCCCACCGCGCCAGCGGGCGGCGCGCCACGATCCACCTCACGCCCGTCGCCGACCCGTCGGCGTTCGGTGTCGTCGAGCACGCCGCCGACGGCACCGTGCTGCGCTTCGTCGAGAAGCCGGCGCCGGGCGAAACCGACTCGAACCTGATCAACGCCGGGACGTACGTGTTCGAGCCGGAGGTGCTCGACCTGATCGCACCCGGCGAGCGGATCTCGGTCGAGCGCGACACGTTCCCGAAACTCGTCGCCGCCGGCCAGCTCGGGGCCTACGCCACCGACGACTACTGGATCGACGCCGGGCGGCCCGAGCTGTTCCTGGCCGCCAACCTCGACCTGATCGACGGCCGGCGCAACCCGGTGGAGGACGGCATCGCGGTCGGCGCCGACGTGGCCGCCGACGCACGCGTCGACGGGTCGGTCGTGGCAGCCGGAGCGGTCGTCGAGGGGGCCGCCGAGGTGCGTCGCTCGGTGCTCCTCCCCGGCGCCCGGATCGGCCGCGGGGCGACGGTCGCCGACTCGATCGTGGCTGGTGTGGTGGGGGCCGGGGCGTCGCTGGCGAACTGCGTCGTCGGCGCCGGCTATTCGGTCTCCGGCGGGGCCCAGCTGGCCGCCGTACGCTTGCCCGAGTGAGCCCACCCCCCACCCACCACGCACAGCATGCGCTCGTGGTGGGCGCGGCAGGGTTCATCGGTTCGCATCTCGTCGACCGTCTGCTCGCCGACGGGCACCGCGTCGACGCCGTCGACGACCTGCGCCGCGGCTCGCTCGGCAACCTCGCCGACGCCCGGCAACTCGGTGGCCAGCTGAAGATCCACACCGTCGACGCGGCGTCCGACGATTTCGCCACGCTCGTGGGGCTGCGCCGGCCAGAGGTCGTCTATCACCTGGCCGCGGTGCCGCGCGGGCGGCCCGGCGCGGCACACCTCGCGCAGGCGTTCGCGACCACCGTGCAGGTGCTCGACGCGGCCCGCCAGCACGGGGTCGCCAAGGTCGTCGTGGCGATCCCCGCGTCGGCGATCTACGGCCGGCCGGCCAATCGGGCGCTGCCCGTCAAAGAGGCCGAACTGGTGCCGCGCGGGCTCCGCGGGGTGATTGCCCGGGCCACCGTCGAGCTGCTTGCCTGGCATCGCGAGCAGGACGCGATCGAGTTCACGGCGCTCGCCCTGGCGAACGTGTACGGGCCACGCCAGCGCCCCGACGGCGGTGTCGTCGCCGGGTTCGCCGCGGCGGCGCGTGGCGAGGCGGTCGCCACGATCGCCGGCGACGGGCGCCAGACCCGCGATTTCGTGTTCGTCGACGACGTCGTCGACGCGCTCGTGCGGGCGGGCACGCGCGGCAGCGGCCTGGTGGTCAACATCGGCACCGGCGAGCAGACCGCCGTGCGCGACGTGTGGGAACGCCTGCGCCGCCCCGGGTCCGGCGACCCGCTGGTCGGAGCGCCGGACGACCTGCCCCGGTTCGCGGTGTCCGCCGTGCGGGCCCGGATCCACCTCGGTTGGTCGCCGTGGACCACCCTCGATGAGGGGCTCGCCGCGCTCAGCGAGTAGCGCCGAGGGTCGCCTCGGCCAGTGCCCGGGCACGCGCTGGCGTCGACATGATCGACGGTTGCACCACGGCGCGGACGCCGGCGGCCTCGACGGCGGCGACGTGGTCGGCGTCGACCGGGTCGATCACGAGCGCGCCGGCGATCGGTGCGTACAGCTGGGCGACGCCGACCACGCTCGGCTCGAGACCGAGCTCGCGGAGCATCCGGTCGGCGGGGCCTTTGAGCGCCGCCCCACCGACGATCGGCGACACGGCGACGGTCTGGTCGCGGCGCTCGCCGAGCCGTTCGTCGATGCCGGGCAGGGCACGGATCGGCCCGATCGACACGAGCGGGTTGGACGGGGCGATGACGATCGTGTCGGCGGCCTGCAGCGCCGCGTTCACGGCGTCGGTCGGCCGGGCGTCGCCGTCGAAGGCGACCGCGGTGACCGGCACCGAGTGGCGCAGGCGCACGAAGTAGTCCTGGAAGCCCACCGTTTCGCCGCTGGCGAGCGTGACCCGGGTCCGCAGGGCCGCATCGGTCATCGGCAGGATCGTCAGGCCGAGCCCCCACGCCCGGGCGATCTCGGCGGTGACCTCTGTCAGCGTGGCACCCTCGGCCAGCCGGGCGGTGCGGTAGAAGTGCGTCGCCAGGTCCTGGTCGCCGAGGTTGAACCACGTCGGCGCGGCGTGCGAGCCGTCCGGGCGCACGGCGGCGTAGCGGGCGAGCGCTTCCATCGCCCGCCACGTCTCGTCGACGAGCCCCCACCCGCGCTCGGGGTCGATCGCCGCGGCGAGCGTGTACGTGATCGTGTCCAGGTCGGGTGAGATCGCGAGGCCGTGCAGTTCGGTGTCGTCGCCGGTGTTGACGATGGCGGTGACCTGGTCCGGCGGTACGACGTCGAGCAACCCGGCGAGGAACCGTGCCGCACCGACCCCGCCGCACAGGACGGCGACGCTCACGCCGCCACCGCCGTGCGGTACAGGTCGCACAGCCCGGCCGCCGTGCGGGCCCAGTCGAAGCGTGCCAGGTTGCGGAATCCGGCGCCGATCAACGCCAGGCGGACCGCCGAGTCGGTGAGCACTTCGTCGATCGCCGCGGCGAACGCGTCGGGTGTGCGCTCGTCGACGAAACGGACTGCGTCGCCGCCCACCTCGGGCAGCGACCCGACCCGGCTGGCCACCACCGGCGTGCCCGCCGAGTGGCCTTCGAGGACCGGGAACCCGAAGCCCTCGTCGCGCGACGGGTACACGAGCGCGGCCGCCGAGCGCAGCAGCCAATGCTTGGCCGCTTCGTCGACGAAGCCGAGTTGGACGACGCGCTCGGCGACCGGGGCGGGGAGCGTGGCGAGCGCGGCGGTCACCGAGCCCGTGTCGTCGCCCGGTGCCCCGGCGAGCACGAGCAGCGTGTCGGCGTGCTGCCCGGCGAGCGCGGCGAACGCCCGCACGAGCAGCCCGAGGTCCTTGCGCCGCTCCTGGGT
>JAEZFY010000263.1 GCA_023417265.1 Actinomycetes bacterium
GCTCGCGGTACGCCCGCGGGCGGTGCTCGCGGCGGCCGAGATCGAGGCCGCCAACGCGACGCTCGAGCAGGCCACGCCCTCCGAGATCGTCGCCTGGGCGCACGCTCGCTTCGCCGACCGGCTCGTGCTGACCGCCTCGTTCGCCGACACCACCCTGATCGACCTCGCCACCGCGGTCGCCCCCGACATCGAGGTGATCTTCCTCGACACCGGGTTCCACTTCGCCGAGACCCTCAACACCGTGCGCCGAGCGATGGAGCGCTACGCCCTCAACCTGACAGTGCTCCGCCCCGACCCGGCCGCAGCCGACGTGTGGGCGGCCGGCACCGCCGCGTGCTGCGACGCCCGCAAGGTCGCGCCGCTCGCCGAGTATCTGCCGGGCCGGGCGGACGCCTGGCTGAGCGGCCTGCGCCGTGCCGATTCACCGGCCCGGGCGAACACGCCGATCGTCACGATCGACACTCGCGGCCTGGTGAAGGTCAACCCGATGGCGAACATGAGTGACGCCGAGTACGCCGCCTACCAGGCCGACCGCGACGTGCTCGTCAACACGCTCGCCTACGACGGCTACGCGTCGATCGGGTGCTGGCCGTGCACCGAGCCGGCGGCCGACCGGTCGGGCCGGTGGGCCGGTAGCGCCAAGGACGAATGCGGGTTGCACCTGTGAGCTATCCCGTCAACCTCGACCTGACCGGCCAGCGCGTGCTCGTGGTCGGCGCCGGAGCGGTGGCGGCCCGCAAGGTGGCCGGGGCGCTGGCCGCCGGCGCGGTGGTCACCGTCGTCGCCCCCGACGCGGTGGCCGAGCTCGCCGAGCACCCCGACGTGCGCTGGCACCGCCGCGACTACCGGCGCGGCGAGGCCGCCTCGTACCGCCTCGTGTTCACCGCCACCGACAACGCCGCCGTCAACGCCCAGGTCGCCCGCGACTGCCGGGCCGCCAACGTGTTCGTGAACTCCGCCGACGACCCGGCCAACTGTACGTTCACGCTGCCCTCCGTGGTGTAGCGCGGCAACCTCCGGTTGGCCGTGTCGACGAACGGCCGCAGCCCGGCGTTCGCGGCGTGGCTGCGCCAGCGCCTCGAACACGACTACACCGACACCCACGCCCGCGTGGTCGACCTGCTCGGCGAGGTCCGCAGCGAGGCCCGGGCCCGGTTCGGCACATCCGAGCTGCCCGGCTGGGCAACCGTCCTCGACGACGATCTCGTCGCCACCGTCGCCGCCGGGCGCGACGACGAAGCCCGGGCCCGGGTGCGCAGCGCGCTCGGTCTCGCCGAAGCCGCCCAGGAGGCCAGCGCATGACCGTGCATCTCGTCGGGGCCGGCCCCGGTGACCCCGACCTGCTCACGATGCGCGCCGTGTCGCTGCTCACCCGCGCCGACGTGATCGTCCACGACCGCTTGGTCGACGCCCGGGTGTTGGCCTACGCGGCCCCGTGGGCCGAGATCGTCGACGTCGGCAAGACTCCCGGTTCGCGGGCCAACCGCCAGGAGGACATCAACGACCTGCTGATCGAGCGCGGGCGGCGGTTCGACACCGTCGTGCGCCTCAAAGGCGGCGACCCGTTCGTGTTCGGGCGCGGTGGCGAGGAGGCCGAGGCGCTGTGCGCGGCGGGCATCGCCGTCACCGTCGTCCCCGGCGTGTCGTCGGCCATCGCCGCTCCGGCCGCGGCCGGTGTCCCGGTCACGATGCGCGGCGTCGCCAGCGGCGTCACGATCGTCACCGCCCACCAGGATCCCGACGTCGTCGCCGCGGCGGGCGAGCCGCCGATCGACTGGCGGGCGCTGGCCCGGGCCGGAACCACGCTGGTCGTCCTGATGGGCGCCGCCCGCGCCCGCCAGATCGCCGAGCGCTTGCTCGCCGGGGGCATGCGCGCCGACACCCCGGTGGCGGTCATCACGTCGGCCACCAACGCTGACCAGGAGGTCGCCCGGCTGACGCTCGGCGAGCTCGGCGTGGCGCCCGTGCGCAACCCGGCGACGATCGTGATCGGCGGGGTCGCAGCTCGCGACGTCGTCTCGAACAGCGAGCTCACCGCGCTCGCGGAGGTCTACCCATGAGCATCCTCGACAACCCGCGCACACCCACCGATCACCTCCCCCCGGTTCCCGGCGACGAGCCCGCGCACGGCATCGCCGTGCTGCCCCGAGATCGGTGGGACCCGGGTCAGGTGGCCGACATCGCCAAATTCCGTGAGCAGCTCGCGCAGTACGTCGACGGCACCCTCGCCGAGGACGTGTTCCGCGTGTTCCGCCTCAACAACGGCATCTACGGACAGCGCCAGGGCGGCACGAACCAGATGGTGCGGGTCAAGTTCCCGTACGGGTCGGCGACGCCCGAGCAGCTCGAGATGATGGCGTTCATCGCCGAGCGCTACAGCCGCGGGTGGGGCCACATCACGACGCGCCAGAACCTGCAGTTCCATTTCGTCCAGCTCGCCGACATCCCCGACGTGATGGAACATCTGGCCTCCGTCGGGCTCACCAGCCGTGAGGCGTGTGGCGACACGGTCCGCAACATTCAGGGCTGCCACCTCGCCGGCGCGTGCCCGCAAGAGGTGCTCGACATCACCCAGTGGGCCGAAGCCGCGTTCCAGCACTTCGTCCGCAACCCGCTCGGCCAGCGCTTGCCGCGCAAGTTCAAGATCAACTTCTCGGGTTGCTCGACCGACTGCGGTCAGGCGATGTTCAACGACGCCGGTGTGATCGCCGTGACGCGCACGCTTGCCGACGGCACGATCGAGCGCGGCTTCCGCGTGTACATCGCCGGCGGGCTCGGGGCCACCCCGCACCCGGCCCTGGCGCTCGAGGAGTTCACACCCCGCGAACAGCTGCTGCCGACGATCGAAGCGATCCTGCGCGTGTTCGACCAGGCCGGCAACCGCGACAACAAGCTGCGGGCCCGCATGAAGTGGCTGATCGACACGCTCGGCTTCGACGAGGTCCAGCGCCGCGTGGTGAACATCCGCAAGTTCCTGCCGGCATCGTCGTCGTGGCCCGGGGGCATCCCGGCCGAGGTCGCCGAGCACGGCGACGCTCCGGCCGGCATCGATGCCGGTGCGGCGGTGACGCACGTGGGTCAGGGCGTCGACGGCAACCGCGCCACTCCGGTGCCGGTGTCGATCGGTGCGGCGAGCCCGTACGTGCGCTGGTATCAGGCCAACGTGGTCGTCGGCATCGCCAACCGCAAGGTGTCGGCGTACGCCTACGCCCCGCTTGGCGACATCACCGCCGCCCAGTTCCGGGCGCTCGCCGCGATCCAGCGCGAGTTCGCCGCCGGCGTGCGCCTGACGAACCGCCAGAACGTCGTGTTCCGCGAGCTCGACCCCGAACGCCTGCCGGCGCTGTACGAACGCCTGGTCGCGATCGGGATGGCCGACGCCGGGGCCGAGCTGGCCCGTGACGTCGTCGCCTGTCCGGGTGCCGACACGTGCAACCTCGCCGTCACGCAGAGCCGTGGACTCGCCAAGGCAATCGGCGACCGCCTCGACGAGGAGGGCTTGGCCGACGTCGGCGGCGTGCGCATCAACATTTCCGGGTGCAGCAACTCGTGTGGCCAGCACCACGCCAGCGACATCGGCTTCTTCGGCGCCGAACGCCGCGCCGACGGGCGTCCGGCGCCCGGATACCAGATGCTGCTCGGCGGCTACGTCGGCCAGGAGCAGATCCACTTCGGCGAGAAGGCGCTGCGGCTGCCCGCCAAGAACGCCGCCGAGGGCGCGGTGCAGGTGATCCGCCGGTTCGCCGCCGAGCGTCAGGCAGGCGAGACGTTCCGGGCGTGGCTCGACCGCGCCGGCGGGGCCACCGGGGTGGCCGCCGGGCTCAAGCAGCTCGACGCCTTCCCGACGTTCGCCGAGAACCCCGACTACTACGTCGACTTCGGCGAAACCGGCCCGTACGTCGCCGAGATCGGCGCCTCGGAGTGCGCCACCTGACACGCCGGTTGGCCGAACCATCTTCGCCATCGGCGCGTGTTGGTGGGCGGGTAGCGTGACGGCGATGCGGCGGGGGGCGATCACTCGGTCAACGATCGCCGCGGTTGTTGCGCTCGTCGTCGCCGCCTGCTCCGGGAGCGCGGCCGCACCGTCGACGTCTGCGCCGCGGCCGGCAAGGACCGGCCCCGCCACCGACGCTCCGGCGG